>JBFFIS010000017.1:0-15996 GCA_041556375.1 Desulfurivibrionaceae bacterium
CATGTTCAATCGATGCCTTCAAGGGTAAGACCAACGCTATTGAAGAGCTATCTGAGGCACAACGGGCAAAATGCCTTGATATCAACCTCCTCATCGGCACAGAGCGCTGGTAACAGCAGCCTTACCGACGCACAAAAATAATAGCCGGCCCTGGTAACAGGGTCGGCTATTATTTTTGTGGAGACATAAACAATAACCCTTCAGCTCCCCTTATCTTCTTGCCCGACCACTTAGCACCTTCTATGATACCAAGACCTTAACCAGCCCGTTACACCTTGTGGTCAGGGTGATCTTTCACTTGCCTTGCCGGCACGCATCTGCCAAAATTGGAGAGGTGCAGGGTAAACAGAGATAACCGCCTCACCCTTTTCAGATAAATATCAGGAGAAAAACGAATGGATTTGAAACAATGGTCATTACGCGGGAAAATCGTCCTCTTGGGCGTGCTCCTTCCCACTATACTTATCACAATTCTCATGCGCCTCTATATAGGTGAAGCGCGACAGAAAACCATTGATTCCTTTGCAGCCAAGGCCAGGGCCATCTGCCTTACTGCCGAATCCACCCGTGATGAAATGGAGGCCAAGTGGGCCTTGGGCCTCTTCACTGCCGACCAGGTTAAAGAGTTGGCCAAGCAAGGCCGCCAGGACAAGGTTCTTGCCACTGTGCCAGTGTTTTCAGCCTGGCAGGCTGCCATGCGCAAGGCCGACGAGGGCGGCTATACCTTTAAGGTGCCCAAATTTTCTCCCCGTAATCCTAAAAACGAGCCAGACCCCCTTGAGGCAAGGGCCATCAACCACATGAAGGATAACCAGGTCGATGAATATTATGAAATCGATTCTACTATAAATGCCGTTCGTTATTTCCGAGCCATCAAGCTGACAGACACCTGTTTGCTCTGCCATGGCGACCCCAAGACATCCCAGCAGCTTTGGGGCAACTCACGGGGCATTGATCCCACCGGCGGCCCTATGGAAAATTGGAAAACCGGCGAGATCCACGGCGCCTTTGAGGTTATCCAGTCCCTTGATGAGGCCGACCAGCAGTTGAGCAACTCCATCACCAAGGCCACTCAACTCGTTATTGTTGGCCTGATCATCATGGCCATCTTCTTTGCCACCCTGGTCATCGGTATTGTCAGCAACTCAGTTATCAAACCGATCAAACGCATTATCCGTGATCTGTCCAACAACTCTGCCAACCTGCTTGATGCTGCCAACATGGTGTCAACGGCCAGCAGCCAGTTGGCAGATGGTGCCAACCAGCAGGCCGCCAGTGTCGAGGAATCTTCGGCCTCCCTTGAGGAGACCTCATCAATGATCAAGTTGAATGCCGACAACGTCAGCCAGACCAGTCTGATGGCGGAAAGCGCCAAGCGCGATGCCGAGGTGGCCCAGGTCAACATGAATAACATGACCGATGCCATTGGTAAGATTAAGAAATCGGCAGATGAAACAGCCATTATCATGAAGACCATTGACGAAATCGCTTTCCAGACCAACCTTCTGGCTCTGAACGCTGCTGTTGAAGCGGCCCGCGCCGGTGAGGCCGGGGCCGGTTTTGCCGTGGTAGCCGATGAGGTTCGCACCCTGGCCCTGCGTAGTGCCGATGCCGCCAAGAATACAGCCGCCCTCATCGAACAATCTCAGCAGAATGCCGACAACGGTGTCGTTGCTGCCACTGATGTCAAGAATATCCTCACCAAAATCGGCGAAGAGGTGACTAAGGTCAGCTCCCTTGCTAAAGAAATATCCGTGGCCAGCAAAGAGCAGGCTGAAGGTGTTAACCAGATCAATATCGCCATCAGCGAGGTCGATAAGGTTACTCAAGAAAACGCCTCTATTTCTGACCAATCCGCCTCGGCCAGTGAAGAGCTTTCAGGTCAGGCGCGGGAGTTAAACGAACTTGTTGCCATGCTGGCCGACGTAGTTGGTGCCAAACAAGAGGTGGGAAGGGGACCAGGCCAGGGTGGCTCTCGCCCTAGTCACCATTCAGGAGTGAGCCGCCTCGCCCTGCCGACAAGCAGCCAGGGGCATACGTCTGCAAAGCAAACGACGCCCAAGCGCAGCTCTACGAGGGCTGCGGAGGTCATCCCTTTTGACGATGATGATTTTGAAGATTTTTAAGAAGGAGAACCCTTAAACGAGAGTTCCATGATCTCCTCTAGCCCCACATAAAAAGGCCGCTTACCATCTGGTAAGCGGCCTTTTTATGTGGGCACCTTGAATCTGGATAAAAACTAGCCGGCAAGGGCCTCAAGGGCAGCCTGGTAATTGGGCTCCTGAGTTATCTCTGGAACCTGCTCGGCGTAGACAACCTTACCATTCTCATCAACGATAACCACAGCCCTGGAAAGCAGACCGGCAAGGGGGCCATCGGCAACAGCAACCCCATAATCACGGCCAAAATCCGAGCGGAATACCGAAAGGGGCACGACATTATCAAGACCTTCAGCCTCACAAAACCGCTGATGGGCAAAGGGAAGATCAGCAGAGATACAGAGAACAACGGTGTTGTCCCTTGCGCCGGCCTCTTGGTTAAAGCGCCTTACGGAAGCGGCACACACTGAGGTGTCAATGCTTGGGAAGATATTGAGAACCAAAGTTTTGCCAGCAAAATCACCGGCTGTTTTATCTGAGAGATCAGTAGCAGTCAGGCTAAATGCGGGGGCCTGAGTGCCCTTGGCAGGTAGATCACCCACTGTCTGAAAAGGATTTCCCTCCAAAGTTATTTGCGCCATGGCTATTACTCCTTGCAGAATATGCGTTTAAAATTTGTTAGTATCCTTGAGGATATGAATTCCTAGAGGCAGAGTCAAGGTTATCAACTATTCACTCAGCCCTCAAACTATATAGTAAGAATTACTATTATCGACAAGATACCTGATTTTTCTGCCCCTGCAAAGAGGTAAATTGCCGCGGCTAAAATATTGAGGGTCTTGCCCAACACTGGGCCCAGCTAAACAAACAAAGGAGGGCCGTTTTGACTCAACGTCTTGACCCCAAAAAATTCAGCCTGTCAGCAGCCACTGTACTCGAAGAGTTGGGAAATAATGTGGTGGCCGTGGTTATCAACCGCAAAAGCCGCATTGTCATGAAAGACGGAGAAAAGATTGTCGAAAAAGCAGCTAAAATTAAGGCGCATCATCCTGAATATCAGGTGATCCTAAAGACCACGGCACCGGTATGCAGCAAGACTACCAATCTGCTGACAAAGCATGGCATAGATGTGCTGACCGGGCCCTAGTCGCCAAGACCTGGCTATCAGCGCTTGAGCTCCAGACACTCTCGCCCACAGCAATCTCAGCTCTCTTCACTGTACCAATCCCTGCCCAAGATCGCGCCCTGGAGCCGGCTATCATTAAGATAGCGGTTTAGGTCAAATATACCTGCCTGCAGAGGGAAATCACGGCGAAAGCGCTCGTCAAAGAAATCTGCCATCTCCCACAGGCGCTGATCTGCACGGCGAACCCCATAGGCGTTAAAAAATTCCATAAAGCCCTCTCTTTTCACCTGGGAGTTCACAAGCATTCTCAGGAAACGGGGCGCCTCTCCAAAAGGCACATCAAAGTAAATATTGGGATAACTGCCCAGGAACCCCTTGACCACATGGATGGTATCCCGGCTTTTGTCAAGCCGGCCACTATCACCGGTTATGAAAGCCACGGAGGAATGATAGCGATTAAGGACCATGGTGTACACCAGGTCTTCGCCATCTTGACGCCGGAAACGGACCTGGGCCATGTCACCCTGGGCAGGAATGGCCTGGACAAAAGGGCCGGACCAGTGGCTAATCTTACGAAACTCCCGGTCCAAATCAGCCTCAGTTTCAATCCGCAACGAGAGGCGACGATCTATATCAGCAGGGTGAAAGTTGATGGCATCGTAGCGCATGTCCACTGTTTTTGAAAACCTCTGCTGGATGAGGAGATCAAAAAATTCCGCCATAAATTGCCTGCCTCGAAAAGGCACACCACTGGGGACACCCTCCATAAGCAGGGCATCGTCGTCTTTGACCTTGTCCTCGGCCCAGAAGCTGTCATACCAACCTCTGCGCAACGTCCGCCGGCTCTCCTCCGGCATAAAAGTCAGGAACAGGTGCTCCGCCTCACGGCGCTGCAAATCCATGTAGAGGCGGATACTCACCTGCTCCTGGGCCTTGGAAAACACGTCAAAGCCAGCCACCAGATTATAGTACATCCGTTCCAGATTCGGATAATCGAGCACCCAGGCCATGCGCGGCAGGCCGCCAACCGGACCGGTGACCACCGAGGCACTGTCAAAATGGCGATAGACGGTGAGAAGCGGCGTACTGCCGGGCCGATCACCGGACCAGATATCGTCAAGCCCCAGACCCGTCGGTCGCGCCCGGCCATAGGTGACGGCCCGGTCTTCGATAAAGCGATTGCGGCCTTTGAGACTTGGAATGTAGAAGAAACTATGCCAGAGACCGGCCGCTTCCACCGGGATACGCAGATTACCAATGTTGCGTTCCTGAAAGTGGAGGTCGCTGACAAACAAATCTGAACCAGGATCAAGAAAGGTAATCCAAAAATGATCATTGATGACATTGAGGGCAACCTGGCCCTTACACACCGGCCCCCTGATGAAGCTCATGACAAAATAATGGGCGTCATCAAGGAGAAACTGGTAGCGGGAGCGGGCCGGTATCTGGCGAAAGGCCAGAAATGGATTGCTGCCCAGGTCTGATTCATAAATGGGGGGCACCACCTCTCCCAGCCACTCCACATTGAGAAAAAGATCCTGAAAGCGCACCATCTTGGCCGCACTTAAGCCATAGATGATATGGGTCTTGTGGACAATGGTGCAATGGATTTTGCGAAACCGATAATAAAAGGGATCGCCGGGGTCGTCGTAGGGCTTGCGGCTGGGGATTTCATCAATTTCCTGGGGCCATGGGGTGCGGGAACGGACAAGGTAGTAATAATCGCCGGGAATCTCAGCAAAATGAAGATGGGCCAGAAAGAGATGCTCATAGAGATAGCGCGCCATGGTAACGGTCTTGGCATCGCGGCCATTGAGGAAGTCATACCATTGCTTTAACACAGAACGGCCCTGGGCGCCGTGGCCAGGGGTTTTCAGGTTTTTTACGACCTGTGACGATGGGCCATGGCCCCCGGCAAGAAGCCAGGCCTTCAGGGTCTGTATCTCCTTTTTTTTGAGCTCGGGAAAGCCAAAGGGCATACCCTTGTGGGGATTGTTGGTCATGAAATCACGAAGCTCTTTGACCTCCTGTGCACAGGTGAGGTCGCTGGCCTCAGAGTCATAAGAGCCCCTGACCTCCGGGTTTTTCTCCTTCAAGGCCAGCATTTGGAACATGTAGGAATCGCTGCCCAGGCGGTCTTCCACCGGCAGCACCGAACTAAAGCCCTTATTTTCCTGCCACTCATGTGAATTTTTGGCATCGACAAAGAGACGGGTAGGCTCAGCGGCATGAAGGCGTTTGGCACTGTACACCGGTGCCTTGCTGGCCCCTCGGGCCACGCCCTCCCAGGAAGTCATCTTCAGCTGGCATGGCGAGTTATAGCAGGAATGGCAAACCACGCAGCGCCTATTAAAGATGGGCTGGATGTCGCGCTGGTACTCCAGGAGTGCTCCCTGCTCCTTCAAGGCGGCAAATTCATCGGGCCCAACAGTAAAAGGCATGAGTTCCGAAGCATTAAGTGGGGAAGCCAGCCCAAAGCAGCTCAAAAAAACCACTAAAAATTGCCATTGCCTCATGAAACAACCCTCTTAACCGGCCTTTGCATCGCCATTCTCCTCTTTGTTAATTTGGTGCAGGGGCACTCATGACCAGAGAGCCCCCACCGGCAAAGACAACTCTTGCTGGAGAAATTAATCCAGGGCCTGCCACAAGCAGCATTGGAGATAATCACCTGTAAAAAAACAGGAAAACGAATTTTATTACCACTCTTTTCTTTGTCAGAAGCAAGGTGCAGCAGGAAGGTTCGGCTCAGGTTGTGAGCCTGCTGAGGCAACGCAGTCCTAGATATCGCCAGGGTGACTCAGCCGGAAGTGATCAGGAAAATACCATAGGTGGCGCGCCATTCAGGGAGAAAATGGACAATATTACCCTCTACTTCATGGTGATGGCTGTTGATCGCCACTTCTTTGACCACCCTGGCATTGATGGTGGCAATAAATTTACGAAAATCCTTGATGGTAATGACGCGAATATTAGGGCTGTTATACCAGTCATAGGGAAGCTGGTCATTTTTCGGGGCCACTCCGGCGAAGAGAAGCTCGAGGCGAACCCGCCAATGGCTGAAATTAGGAAAACTAACAATCACCTTGGTGCCGATGGTGAGAAGAGTACGAATCAGCTCATCGGGTTTATAGACCTGCTGCAGGGTTTGACTAAGGACAACATAGTCAAAATGGTTAGCCGGATAGTCAAGAACCTCCTCATTGAAATTCTCCTGCAGCACCGACAAGCCCCGGCTGATACAGTATGCCGCTTTCGTTTCATCTGATTCAATACCGACCCCGTGAACGCCCTTGTCGACCTGGAGATTATAGAGAAGATCACCGTGCCCACAGCCCAGATCAAGGACCCGGCTCCCGGGCTCAATCCACGCTGAGATGACCTGTAAATCAAAACGCATCGGCGTTTCAGTCATGGCCCATCACTCCACTCAAAAAACCGCTTATCATTTCTTTAAGCCGGTCATTTTCAATCAAAAAAGCATCATGGCCACAATCGGCCTTGATCTCACAAAAACTGACGTCCAGGCCGTCCCTTTTCAAGGCCCGCACCAGCTCTTTCGACTGGTAGGTAGGATAGAGCCAGTCAGAGGAAAAGGAAATAACCAGAAAACGTATGGCCGCCCCGGCCAGGCCGACAATCCCACCTTTGTCACTACCGGTCAGGTCAAAATAATCAGCCGCTTTGGTGATATAGAGCAGTGAATTGGCATCAAAACGGCTGACAAACTTGGCGCCCTGATAATGCAGATAGCTTTCCACCTGGAAATCGCTTTCAAAGTTAAAGGAAAAATCACTGCGGTCTTGGAGGCGGCGGCCAAACTTACGGCGCATGGCCTCGTCAGAGAGATAGGTGACATGACCGATCATCCTGGCTACGGCCAGGCCCAGCTCAGGGGGGCTGTCGCCATAGCTGCCCTGCTGCCATTTCGGATCTGCCATAATGGCCTGCCGTGCTATCTCATTGAAGGCAATGGCCAGGGCGGAATGACGCATGGTGGTGGCCAAAGGGATGGCAGAACGCACCATGTCCGGGTAACTGACACACCATTGCAGGGCCTGCATGCCGCCCACCGAGCCACCGATCACGGCCAGGAGCTGGTTAATTTCGAGATGGTCGATGAGAATCTTCTGGGCCCGGACCATATCACCAATGGTTACCATGGGAAAATCGAGGCCATAGGCCGCCTTGGTAACGGGATTTTCCGAGGCCGGGCCGGTGGAGCCCATACAGCTACCGAGAATATTGGAGCAGATAACAAAATAGCGGTCGGTATCAATGGCCTTGCCCGGCCCTACCATGACCTCCCACCAGCCCGGAGCGCCGGCTTCGCCCTCCTGGCCGGGATGAGAGGCGACATGGGAGTCGCCGGAAAAGGCATGGAGGATAAGAATGGCATTATCCTTGGCCGCACTTAAGGTGCCATAGGTTTCATAGGCCAGAGTCACCGGCCCCAGGCACCTGCCGTTATCCAGTTCCAGCCCCTGGCCCACCGTGCCGAAGGTAAAGTATTTTTTGCCGCTAGTCGCCACTGCTGCCACCAATCAGCCAGCCTTCAAGGCCTGGTCCAGATCGGCCAGGATATCATCGATATTTTCGATACCGATGGACAGCCGTACCATCGACTCGGAAAGGCCGGCAGCCTGAAGCTGCTCGACATTCATCTGGGAATGGGTGGTGGTGGCCGGATGGATGGCCAGGGATTTTGCATCGCCGACATTGGCCAGATGGGAGAAGAGCTGCAGGGCCTCGATAAACTTCTGGCCGGCCTCGCGCCCCCCCTTGACCCCAAAGGCCACCATACCGCCAAAGCCATTATGCAAATATTTCCGGGCCATGTCGTTGCTGCCAAGACCAGGATAGTCGACCCAGTCAACCTGGGGATGGCTGCTCAAAAAATCGGCAACTGCCATGGCATTGGCACAATGGCGTTCCATCCTGAGGGCCAAGGTTTCCAGGCCTTGGAGAAAATACCAGCAATTATCAGGAGAGATGCAGGCCCCCAGGTTACGCAGGGCAACAAGACGCATGCGTAAGGCAAAGGCCACCGGCCCCAGATCTCCCAGGTCATGGCCATAGCGCAGGCCGTGGTAACTGGGATCAGGTTCATTGTAGAGGCTGAACTTGGGGTCGGTCCAATCAAAGCTGGCACCGTCAACAACAATGCCGCCAATGGCCACGCCATGGCCGCCCATCCATTTGGTCAGTGAGTGGACGACGATATCAGCGCCATGCTCCAAGGGCCGCAGCAGGCAGGGAGGCGTGAAGGTGGAATCGACAATGAGGGGCAGATGATGTTCTTTAGCAATTTTGCTGACCCCTTCCAGGTCTGTCATCTCCAGACCGGGGTTGCCAATGGTCTCACAATAAAGTGCCCGGGTTTTGTCATTGATGGCTCTGGCGAAATTTGCCGGGTCACGGGGATCAACCATGCGTACCTTAATGCCGAGCTGCGGCAGGATGGTATCAAACTGGGTATAGGTGCCGCCATAGAGATTATTGGCGGCCACCACCTCATCACCCTGGCTGCAGATATTGATAATAGTATAAAATATGGCCGAAGTCCCGGAGGACAAGGCCAGGGCCGCGGCGCCCCCTTCCAAGGCCGCCACCCTCTGCTCCAGGACATCCTGGGTGGGATTCATCAGCCGCGTATAGATATTGCCCATTTCCTTCAAACTAAAAAGATTGGCAGCATGTTGCGTATCCCGAAAAAGATAGGAGCTGGTACGATAGATGGGCACGCCTCGAGACAGGGTATCGCTGTCAACGGTATGACCGGCATGCAGGGCCAAGGTTTCAAACTTTAAACGGTCCATCAATAATCCTCCACAGACATAAATGGGCTATCATTACCTCATGCGCGTTTCCACGCACAAAAGGGACGAAAAATCATTGTAGGCAATTTGTACATGGAAAGGGGCAATTAATTTGATTTGCTTTCAAAAAACAAGGAAATAGAGAGTGACAACAAACTAAGAAATCGCAGAACGATGAACCTTTGAAGAAAAGCTGGATCTGGCTAGGCATTGCCTTTATCCTTCATGCCGATCTGGTGCTTTTTGGCGAAAGCCATCATGCGCTGAATGGGAATAATGGCCTGCTGGCGGATATCTTCAGCAATGGTTATCTCGTTGGCACCAGACGCCAAGACCTGGGCCAGGTTCCGGAGGCCATTCATCGCCATCCAGGGGCAGCGCATGCAGCTCTGGCAACTGCCGCCGGCACCGCCACTGGGCGCCTCAAGAAAGATTTTGTCAGGGGAGGCCTGCTTCATCTTGTAAAAAATGCCCGGTTCAGTGGCAACAATGAACTGGTTGACCTCGGGGTTCAAGGTGGCCTTGATAAGGCCGGTGGTGGAGCCAACCACATCGGCTAACGCAACCACCTCAGCCGGGGATTCAGGATGGACCAAGACCTGGGCCTGGGGATACTCTTTTTGCAGTTTTCTTATGCCGTCGGCCTTGAACTGCTCGTGGACAACACAGCTTCCCGGCCAGATGAGCATGTCAACGCCGGTCTGCCTCTGCACGTAAGAGCCGAGATGACGATCAGGCGCCCACAGCACCTTCTCATGACGCTCGGCCAGGTGTTTGATAATCGGCAGGGCGATGCCCGAAGTTACCACCCAGTCAGCCCGGGCCTTCACCGCCGCACTGGTGTTGGCATAGACGACGCTGGTATAGTCAGGATGGGCATCGCAAAACTCGGCAAAGAGCTGGGCAGGGCACTCCAGGTCAAGGGAACAGGTGGCCTGGACATCTGGCATCAGCACCCTTTTTTCAGGGTTGAGTATTTTAGCGGTTTCCCCCATAAAACAGACGCCGGCGACAATCAAGGTCGAAGCGGGATGTTCATTGCCAAAGCGGGCCATCTCCAGAGAATCGGCAACATAGCCGCCGGTTTCCTCGGCCAGCTCCTGCAGATCGGCAGAGGTGTAATAATGGGCCACCAGGACGGCATCCTGCTCCTGCAAAAGGCGTTTAATCCGGGCCCGCAGCTCCTGACGTTCGCCTGGGGCATAGTCCTCACCCTGCAGAGCGGCCTTAGCCCGAGCCTCATTCAAGAGATCGTCATCAACGGTTGGCAAGGTCGGAAATATGATGGACTCCTGCTCTGAACGTGCGGTCATGATCTTTCCTCAGAAGAATTAAGCCTGGTGGATAAATGACACGGTGACCAGCCAGGCAAAACAAAGGTGTAGTAAAAGTGCTATCGACTGCAACAACAAAGGGATATCCAGCTCGGATACCCCTTGTTGGCAAAAAAATCTTGCCCAGACCAAGACCGAGCTGTCAATCTTCCCCTTGAGCGTTGGCAGTTAAAAAAATCCTAAAAATTTTCAAAGTCGTCATCATCAAAAGGAATGGCCTCTGAGGGCAGGGTCGCCTTGGCCGGAGCGGGAGAAGTTGATGGTATCGCCGCAAGTCTAGTCGGTAGGGAAAGATTGTGGGCAGTGGAGTGTCGACGAGAAAGACCCGCCACACTATGCGTATCGACGCCGCCGACCAAGGCCATCATATCAGCCACAGTGGTGCGCATGGATGCCGACTGAGCATTGAGCTGTTCTGCTGCACTGGCCGTCTCTTCGGCAGTGGCGGCATTGGCCTGGGTGACACGGTCCATCTCGGTAACCGCGGTATTGATCTGACCAAGGCCCTGAGACTGCTCGCGGGTGGCAGCGGCAATCTCGGTGACCAGTTGGTTTACCTTATCTGAACTGTCGGCAACCTGCTTGAAGGCGGAGTGGGTTGTCTCAAGCAGAGCACTACTCTCCTTGACCTTAAGAACGGTGCCCTCAATGAGTTCAGAGGTGGTGCTGGCTGCTTCAGCGGCCCGCATGGCCAGGTTGCGAACCTCATCAGCCACCACGGCAAACCCGGCCCCGGCCTCTCCGGCCCGGGCCGCCTCCACAGCGGCATTTAAGGCAAGAAGGTTGGTCTGGAAGGCGATCTCGTCAATGGTCTTGATTATTTTGGAGGTATCCTCACTGGCCCTCGTCACTGTTGCCATGGACTCAGTAAGCTTGCCAAAGGAGGTATTAGCCTGGCTCACCACCTTGTTCGTCTCGGTGGAGAGAACATCAGCCTCACCGGCATTATCAGAATTTCTCTTGGTCATGGAGGTCAGCTCTTCCAGTCCCGACGAGGTCTCCTCCAGTGAGGCCGCCTGCTCTCCGGACTGCTCGGCCAGCTTCTGACTGGCGGAAGAGACCTGACCGGCGGCCGAGGCCACCTGAACAGAACCCTCTCTAATTTCAGCGATTGACTGGCCGAGCTTACCGGTAATATCACGGGTAATGAATACAGCGGAGACAAGTCCGCCGACAATGGCAATGGCGCCGCCAACAATGACCCCCAACTGGAGCTTGCGGACTTCAGCACTGATAGCCTCCATCCGAGCGCCGCCAGCCAGACTCTGCTCCTTGACAAAGGGAATAATGCTGTCATTAATAGCGCCGGCCACCGTGTCAAAGTCAGCCATCATTCGGTTGCCACCGCTGGGGCCTTCCGCCACATAGCTCTTGGCCATATCGATGCCCACGGCGTAATATTTGTCAAAGCGCTGGGCCATATCATTAATTTTCTGGAGATTGGCCTGGTCATTTTCTTGGCTGTAATAAGCTCTGAAAGTCTGCAGGCGAGCAAGAAAGGACTTTCTTGATTTTTCAGCCTCAACAAAACCATCATCAAGGCCATCAAGGCCGCGCGTAGCAGAGATATCCGTGAGCCATTGTTGAACCTGGATAACATCAAGACGCATCTGCTGGGCCTCCATGGCCAAGTCAAAGCTTATCTGACTTTCCTGCTGAGCCTTCTTACTGGTATCACTGACCTCGGTGGCGACAATGGATACGGCCAACACCCCCAAAAACAGCATAGACAGGGCACCACCAAAGCCAAGGGTAATTTTCTGACCAACAGTAAATTTGTCAAGCATGGCCTCTTCACCTTTATAAAATTATTGCGCCGTGGGACGGCAAAAGACATTGCCAATGAGGGGGGATATCACATCCATCCCTTATTTCTACATCAAATGTCTAACAGAATTCTACTGTAAAAAAGGGTGTGCACACCGCTGTCGCCAGAAAAAAGACATAAAAAAAGGGTGTTGCCTCTCTTGAGGCAACACCCTTTTTCACAGTACTACAAAAAAAATTTTAAAACGGCTGCATCAGCCAAATGCCGCAGGGACACGTGTCAGCACAGAATCCGCAGGCAATACATTTATCATCATCAGAGACGTAATGAAAGGTGCCGTCGGGCAGCTTCTCGCGGCTGATGGCCTGCTCCGGACAGATGGTCTCGCAGAGGTGACAATCACGGCATGAGCCGCAGCTCATACAACGTTCAGCCTCTGAGGACTCGGAAACACCGCATTGGTCTGGGGCATAATGGGCATGAGTCAGACTGGCCTGGGGAATGAGGTCCTTGGTAAAACCGTGCCACTCTTCCCCCTTGAACTCAGCGAGAAGGGCCTCAGCGGTGTTCTTACCGGCGCCCAGGGCGTTGGTGGCAAGACCGGGACGCTCGACGTCACCAATGGCCGAGATCTTGGCATCAGAGGTGCGACCGGCAGCATTACACTTAACCCAGGCAGCACCACCAACGGTAATAACCTCGACGGTGTCGGGCAGGAACTTCAGGGCCGGCACATCACCGATGGAGATGATCACAGTCTGGGCGGGAATGAGCTGACCTGCAGCGTCCACCAGGCCTTCGTCGGTAACCTCTTTGGTCTGCACCGGCCACTGGAATTTCGCACCCAGGGCCTCGGCAGCTGCCTTTTCCTTACCAAAGGCCAACGGCTTCTGGATATCCACCAGGGTTACCTGCTCGGCCCCCAGCTTATAGGCATCGCAGGCCACGTCACAGCCAACATTACCGGCACCGATGATCACCACCTGCTTGCCGACCTTGGGCGGGTTATCGCTCTTGGCATCCTTAAGGAAGTCAAGGGCAGGGATGACCTTTTCATGGCCAGGGAAGGGAATGGTGCGCGGCTGATGGGTACCGACTGCGACAATAACGTGGTCAAAATCTTTCTTGAGCTCGTCGAACTTGTCCTTGGTCATGTCGACACCGAAGTTGACATGAATATTTTCCACAGCCATGAAGCGGTCGATCTCTGATTCCCAAATGGCCTTGGGCATCCTCTCCCAGGGAATAACCTGGGCCAGCTTGCCACCAAGCTTGGTGTCTTTCTCAAAGATATGGGCTTCAACACCGGCCTTGGCCAAGTGCCAGGCAGCATTCATACCAGCAGGACCGCCACCGATAATGGCCACCTTCTTACCCATCGATTCGACCGGAGCCGGAGCTTTGGCATCCTTGGCAGCCCGACCGAGCATCTGGACGTCAATGCGCTCATCGACCTTCTGGCGTGAACAGTTCTGCATACAGAGGTTGGGACAGATATGACCACAAATGGAGGCGGGCAGCGGCGTGTAGTCCATCAGCATCGCATAGGCCTCTTCGGCCTTACCCTCGCGCATCAAGCGCAGGCGGTCAATGGTGGGGATATGGACAGGGCAATAGTAGGAACAGGGCGCGGCCTTGTCACGGTTGGCCCAAAAGGGCTTCTTGCGCCGCAGGTCACCAGTCTCAACCATGCCGATCACGGAACGATCCAGACCAGGGGCCAGGTCGCGAATGGGATCGCCACCGCCGAATCCGGGGTTCCAGACCTTCTGCTTGAACTCAGCCATGGACATGGGGCTGGTCTTCATCAAGGCCCGTTCCTGGGGAGGAATGGCATCAAGCATGGCCCACTCGTCGCGCTTGGAGAGCTCATCAAGGAGCTCTGGGCGACCGATCTCGTCAAGGTACTTGGGCAAACGATCAATCAGCCACTGCCACTGCTCATCATCAGGCAGGACGGCCTTGACGTTGATCTGTGAGTAGGAATTGTCGATCTTGCCGCGGTAATAGATGGAACCGCCAACCATACCAACGCAGGGACGATAGCCCAGGACATTGTCGGGATTCTTGGGATCGACACCGCAAACTACAGCAATACCGCCGCAGTTAAACTCGGCAAAGGAGTCACCGCAGGAGCCCAGAACCCAGAGCTCCGGCTTGTTATACTCAGGGTTCCACTTGGTCATGGTCAGACCGCGGGCGCCGATGGAACCGCCGATGTAGACCTTACCCTCGGCCATGGCGTTACAGATACCGTTGGTGGCTTCGCCCTTAACGGTGATCTCGGCGCCGATGTTCAACCAGCCGACATCATCGGAGGCCGGACCGTTGCAGACGATCTTGGTGCCGGGCATTCCCATGCAGCCAAGACGCTGGCCGCAGGGCCCGTTGATCTCAATATTAACAGGCTCACCGCCAGACTTGAGGCGGCCGCCGACATTATGCTGACCATAGGTTTCTAAAACCAGGTCATGGGACTTGGTGAAGGCCTCCTGCACCAGAGTGTCAAAATTCTGGGTACTGATCCGCTGGCCGTTTTCATCCAGTCCTTTTACTGTTATTTTCGTACTCATATCAAAATTCCTTTAGTGACTTACCCTAGAAAGGCTGCTTTAAAACAAACAATTTGAAAACTTGTTTTGATACTATTGACTTACACCTACTGCCAAGTCACTTATCCTTTCCACTTTATGCGGGTTAGCAAACGTAACGGATGTTCAGTCGATCAGCCGCGTCCTTATCAGCGATACCAAGGGCGTCAGACATACCAATGGGCAGACTCTGAGAACGTCCCAGGGGAGCCATAACCTTCTTGACCTCGATCTGGATGGCCTGGAAGGTCTCAACAACCCGCTGGGCCACATCATCAGGATCAAGACGGCGGTAGATCTTGGCATTCTGGCTGGTAATACCCTTGGGGCAAACACCGATATTACAGACGTTACAGCGATTGCGCTCAGAACCAAGACAACCGGCCGCAGACTGCATAATGAACTTGCCCATGTGGACGCCGGAGGCACCCAGCATGATAAGGGCCAGGGCATTCTGAACGACGTTGCCGTTCTTGCCGACACCGCCGGCGGCAAAGATAGGAATCTCATTCTGCTTACCCTGGGCGCAGAGATCAAGGTAACAATCGCGGACGTTGGAGGCGATGGGATGACCGGTGGCATTCAAAGAAATGTCATAGGCCGCGCCGGTACCGCCGTCAATGCCGTCAATCATCAGGGCCGAGGCATAGGGGTTACGAACAAGATTGTTCAAAACCGACTTAGCAGAAGTAGAACCAGAAATCTTCGGATAGACCGGCACCTTGAAGTTCCAGGCCATGGACATGGACTGGATCATCTTCATCACCGACTCCTCAATGGAGTAGAGAGTCTGGTGCACTGGCGGGCTGGGCAGGTCAACACCCTCAGGCACGCCGCGCAGACGGGCGATGAGCTTGGAGACCTTGAACCATTGCAGCAGGCCACCGTCACCGGGCTTGGCGCCCTGTCCGTATTTAATCTCAATGGCGGCCGGATCACATTGCATCTCGGGGATAGCGCGGATAATCTCATCCCAGCCAAAATAGCCGGAAGCAACCTGGAGGATAATATATTTCAGGAAGGGGCTTCTGAGAACCCACGGAGGGCAACCACCCTCACCGGTGGCCATAACCACCGGAATGCCGAGCACTTCATTACAGTAAGCCACACCCTGAAGGAGACCGAGCCACATATTGGGTGACAGGGCGCCAAAGGACATGGAACCGATGACAAAGGGGAAGATCTCCCGCACCGGCGGAATCCACTCACCACTCATCTTACGCCGGACATACTCCTCAGGAGGAAGAACGCGGCCAAGC
>JBFFIS010000018.1:0-15851 GCA_041556375.1 Desulfurivibrionaceae bacterium
GCAGACGGAGCGAAATGCGCAAATTGAAGTTGTTAATAATATCATGCAGGCCCAGCTTCAATTGATGCTGGCGGCTATGGATTCCATCGTTGACAAAGATGAAGGTCGAATTGACCCGGAACGTATGGCGGTTATTGATAAAAACGTCTCTTTTATCAATGAGAGCTTGTTCTCCCTGGAAGAATTGGCGGACACCTCAGAAGAGGAGGATCTCGCCAAAAAGATTAAGGACGATTTTGGCCATCTTGCCGAAGGAATTCAGGTTCTGCTTGTTCGACTGATCGAGTCGCGGGCCTCGGCTCTTGAATTTTCCAAGGTGGATGATGTGCTCGACACCTATGGTGAGGGCATAGAAAATGCGCTGCTTCGCATTAAAAGATCGGTGCAGGAGGAGGTCAATGAGGCCACCGCTGATAGCGTTCGGGTGATGGCCAGAAGTTCTCTGTTGGGCACTCTTGTCTTTATTCTCGCCTTGCTACTCATTTCCCCTTTGCTTTTTACCATCAGCCGGTCGATCATCAAGACGGTAAGCAGCGTAACCGGGAGTCTTGATAGTGCCTCCATCCAGGTAGCGGATGCCGCTGGCGAGATTTCCTCATCGGCCCAAACCCTGGCTGATGGGGCTTCGCGCCAGGCAGCCTCCGTTGAAGAGTCTTCAGCCTCCATGGAAGAGGTGTCCTCCATGAGCAGGCGAGACGCCGATAACGCCCGAGAGGCTGATAGCCTCATGCGGCAAGCCAAAAAGGTCATCGCTGATGCCGAGAACTCCATGGTCAAAATGACCGATTCCATGGCCGATATTTCAGCGGCGAGTTCGGAAACCCAGAAGATTGTCAAGACCATCGATGAGATTGCTTTTCAGACCAACCTTCTGGCGTTAAATGCCGCGGTTGAGGCGGCTCGCGCCGGAGAGGCAGGGGCGGGTTTTGCTGTGGTGGCGGATGAGGTGCGTAACCTGGCGATGCGGGCGGCGGATGCTGCAAAAAATACTTCCGGCCTGATTGAGGGTACCGTGCAGAAGGTACAGGTGGGGACGAGTCTTGTTGGTGAGACCAGTAACTCTTTCAATACAGTAACAGAGTCGTCAGAGCGTATTGCGGTGTTGATCTCGGAAATTGCCAATTCTGCAGAAGAACAGGCCACTGCTCTTAATCAGATGAATGAATCACTTCAGGAAATCGAGAATGTAACCCAGTCCAACGCCAGTGCTGCTGAAGAGGCCGCCGCTGCCTCCGAGGAGCTTACCGGGCAGGCTGACATGATGAAGAGTTTTGTTGAGGATCTTTTGGCTTTTGTCGAAGGCCGGGCGGCTGGTGCCGGGGCACCGCGGATGGTGGCTACTAGCAGATATGATAGTGGTGGTCAGCCGGCGACCGCTTACCTCAAGAGTCTGCCGGGCAATTCATCCTTTGTGGGGAAAAAAGAGCGGAAGACAGCCTCAAGCAGGGCTGAGGAGGTTATCCCCTTTGATGACGATGAGTTTGAGGATTTTTGACTACTACTAGTAATGCCTTTCCCATAAAAAAAGGGCTGCCGAATTGGCAGCCCTTTTTTTATGGGAAAATCTTTTAGCGAGATTGTCTATACGGTGAGATCGTCACGAACAACCTTGCGTGGTCCGCCATGGGTGGCGGTGGACCAGTCGCGGATAGGGGCGATGCGGTCCATGCCTTCGGCCTGGCCGATACGGTTCATACGATCGTGGATCGATTGCCAGATACACTCGACACTGGAGTGAATCTCGCAGCTGCCATCAACAGAACCGCCACAGGGACCGTTCATCAGGCTCTTGGCGCATCGCACCACCGGACAGAGACCGCCAGTGAGGTGAAGAACGCAGTCGCCGCAACCGGCACATTGTTCAGCCCAGATACCCTGTTCGGCAGAGCCACCCATAAAGGAGGTGTTAAGGCCCGGATAGACGACATCCTTGGGGCGAAGATTGGCGATAAAGTTAACGCCGACGCCGCAGGCCGTGGAGACAATGGCATCATACTTGCCCTTGAACTGGTCAAGAGAGTCAATATACTCCTTGTCACACTGACGAACCAGGGAGTCGGTACTGACCTTGGCCTTCTTGCCGGCCTTTTTGAGACCGATACGGATCAGGGAGGCGAGAATCTCAGCCTCACGCTCGCCACCGGCGGAGCATACGGATACGCAGCCGCGGCAGGCCAGAACCAGAATTTTTTTGGCATCCTTGACCATGTCAAGAATTTCACCCATGGGTTTACGTTCAGCAATAATCATTTTGAGCCTCCGTCAAAGGCAGGGCCTAGGGTGGTTATACGTTTATTCATTGACTGGGCAGCCTCAATAAATTCCTGATGGAAGCCCCGGTCGCTGTGGAACATTTCAGCCCGTTCTGCGCCTAGACCCAGTTCCTGTAGGGATTTTTTCACTGCAAGCACCCGTTTAGCGGCGCGCTCGCTGCCTTTTTTGTTGTGGCATTCATTAAGGGGACAGCCGACAAAAAAAACGGCGTCAGCACCGTCTTCAAAGGCCTTGAGCAGGGTGGTTTCCTGAAGTTTGCCACCACAGACAAGTCTGTTGATGGTGACATTCTCAGGCATGCCATCAGCCTTCAGGGCCTCTGCGCCTTCAGCAAGACTCTGCTGAGAGGTGTAGTGGCAACAAAATGCTTGGATATTTGGAGTAAAGCTCATCTAACTCTCCGTAAAAGTAAATCCGCGGCAGCGGGAGTTCATTGTACGATTAATCTATCAGCCGGCAGCAGCAATGAGGCGTTCATCCTCACCCTGGTTCTGCTTAATAGCCTGGGCCGGACATTCGGCAACACAGATGCCGCAACCTCGACATTTCTCGGCATCGATAAAGGCAACACCTTTATCATCAATAACCGGCACCTCAAAGGGGCAGACGCGGACACAGGTCAGGCAGGAGACGCACTGGTCACGTTCAACAAAGGCGATTTTGCCTTTCTGGCGCAGATCATCTTCGCTGATAATTCCTTCTTTCATGGCCATTTTTTGGATGGCGGTCATGATGGCGGCAAAGCGAACATTCTGGGGGCAGACAAAGACACAGCCCTGGCATTGCGAGCAGTACCAAAGCAGGTCAGCCTGAAGTACCTGGTCTTTCAGGCCCATGCGGACCATGTGGATAATCTTGCGGGGGTCAAACTCAGGAATGGCCTGGCTGA
This sequence comes from Desulfurivibrionaceae bacterium, assembly GCA_041556375.1. Taxonomy (GTDB): domain Bacteria; phylum Desulfobacterota; class Desulfobulbia; order Desulfobulbales; family SURF-16; genus BM506. The sequence goes on from JBFFIS010000018.1 coordinate 3,164, forward strand.
CTGGGCAGGCGCCACTACAGGCACCGCAGGAGAAACACGAGTTGAGATATTCGCCACCGGGAAGGGCTGTTACTTCAGCTCCAAAGGTAGCATTGATCTCTTTATTGGTGATTGCCATAACTTCCTCTTTGGTAAAATAAGTCAAGCCTCACGCCTGGTAGGTGCGTAGGCGGCAATTTAGTTTGAAAAAGCAGTCGCCAAAACTACTCAAACGAACCCTCTTTGTCAATAGTGTTGCCACGGCATAACACACTATTTTCACCTGAATATGGGTACTTGTACCAGTTCATGGTGGGGAGGTATCGAGGGGACATGCTTGGCGGTAAAGATGACCAGGCTTTGACGGCCAGCCATTATGGCTCTGAAAAGTTCGGCAATTTTGTTGGCGAAGGAGAGCACCTGTCTTGAGGCGGATAGTCTTCAGCGCCAAGGTCACAGGTGAAAATGGATCGGCACAGTTATCTCTGGTGAGCCATTTTTTTATTATACCCTTGTCAGGGGAGATTAGACCAAAAGACGGAACTCGCCTTTGCCGAGGAGGTCATGGAGGTGGAGCAGGCCGCAGAGGTTGCCGGCGGCATTGGTCACCGGCAGCGCGGTCACTTCGTGGCGCTGCATAATGCTCAGGGCATCAGCGGCCAGCAGGCCTTCGTCAATGGTCTTAGGAGAGGGGGTCATGACCTGGCCGGCAGTAATCTCGGCCAGGTTGGTCTGGTTGCTGCTGATCTGGCGGCGGATGTCACCGTCGGTGATAATGCCGCGCAGGTTGTTGTTTTCGAGGACCAGAACAGCGCCGATATTTTTGTCATTGAGAATAGCAACGGCCTCAGCAAAACTGGTCTGCAGCTCAACAATAGGCATTTCGTCGCCGGTCATCATCACCTCAGAAACCTTGACCTTGAGACGTTCTCCCAGGCTGCCGCCGGGATGGTTTTTGCGGAAATCACTGGCAGCGAAATTCTTTTTATCCATGAGGACCACGGCCAGGGCGTCGCCAATGGCCAGCGCTGCAGTGGTGCTGGCAGTGGGTGCCAAGCCCCAGGGGCAGGCCTCCTTAGGTACAGCGGCGCGCAGGGTGGCATCGGCAAAACCAGCCAGGCTTGAGGCGCCGTTGCCGGTAAGGGCGATGGTTTTAACGCCTCTGTTTTTCAGGGTGGGCATCAATAAATTCAGCTCCGAGGTCTCGCCGCTATACGAGATGGCCAATACCACATCGCTTGGGTCAACAATGCCGAGGTCACCATGCATGGCCTCCACCGGATGGAGGAAGAGGGACGGCGTACCAGTGGAGTTGAGGGTGGCGGCTATCTTCTGGCCGATGATCCCTGACTTGCCGATACCGGTGATAATGAGCCGGGTGGGGCAGGCCAGGATGAGCTTAATGGCCTTGTCGAAATCGGCATCAAGCTGGTCAATAACAGCAATGATACCATCTGCTTCGATCTGCAGTACTTCTTTGGCGCGGGCAAGTGAAGACATATTTTATCAGGAAAAAGGATTCAGAGGAGAGGGTGCAGTAGTAGGGAGTATGAATTTAAGAAATTCGGCATTCTTGCTCCTGTTTTTTTAACAACCACAGCTCAGGGTGTCCTTGTGGAAGCTGAGGTCGGGCTCGATGGGGTATTCACCGTTGAAACAGGCAAGGCAAAAGGTGTCTTTGGCCTTGCCTGAGGCCTCGACCAGCCCCTCGAGGCTTAGGTAGTAGAGGGTGTCCAGGCCAAGGTACTGGCGGATCTCCTCAATGGATTTCTGGGCGGCAATGAGCTGGCCGCGATCTGGAAAATCAATGCCATAATAGCAAGGATGGCATGTCGGCGGGCAGCTGATCAGCATGTGAACCTCTTTGGCCCCGGCCTTGCGCAACGATTTAACCCGGCTGCGACCTGTGGTGCCGCGAATAATGGAATCCTCAATGATGATAACCCGTTTACCCTCCAGGAAGGAGCGTACCGGGTTGAGCTTCACCCGCACCGAAAAGTCGCGCATGGACTGGGAAGGCTGGATGAAGGTCCGTCCTACATAATGGTTACGGATAACACCAAATTCCAAAGGAATACCCGAGGCCTGGGAGTAGCCGATGGCCGCATAGTTTCCGGAGTCGGGAAAGGGCATAACGAAATCGGCGTCTATTTTGCACTCACTGGCCAAAATCTCGCCGGTACGTTTCCGGTAGTTGTAGACGTTGAGTCCAAAGATGTCGCTGTCAGGGCGAGCAAAGTAAACCTGCTCAAAGATGCAGAAGCTTGATTTTTGTTTGCCCTGAGGGAAGAAGGAGTCAATGCCCTCTTTGCTGATGATGAGGGCCTCTCCTGGTTCAACATCACGGACATACTCGGCTTCAATAAGGTCAAGGGCGCAGGTCTCAGAGGCCAGGACATGACCGCCATTGGGCAGTTTTCCTAAACAAAGAGGGCGGAAGCCTTGAGGGTCGCGCATGGCCACCATATGGGTGCGGGTCATGAGCAGGATGGAATAGGCCCCCTGGATCTGGCAGGCTACCTCCTGGACAGCTTCCTTCAGGCCCTTGCTGCAACATTCCCGGGCCAGCAGATGAACCACGGCCTCACTGTCCATGGTGGACTGGAAGATAGAGCCTTTTTCCTCAAGGGCATCCCTGAGCTTGCGGATGTTTACCAGGTTGCCGTTATGGGCGACGGCATAGGTCTCGCCACGATGGTTGGCGGTAAAAGGCTGGGCGTTAACGAGGTTTGAGGCGCCGGTGGTGGAGTAACGGACATGGCCGATTGCCAGGTGGCCCTGGAGATGCTCGAAGTCTTGTTCTTTAAAGACCTCGGAGACAAGACCCATGTCCTTGTGTTCAGAAATTTTAGAGCCGTCTGAGGTGGTAATGCCGGCACTTTCCTGGCCCCGGTGCTGAAGGGCATAGAGTCCGAAATAGGTAAGCTTGGCAGAGTCCTGATGGTTAAAAATACCACAGATTCCGCATTCTTCCTTCGGGCGTAAAGAGGCTTGCTTGCCCATGCCTGTTATCCTTGTGCTATGGTGAAAAAAATTTTTTGCTGGCCTCGCAAGGTCTTCCGCAAGACAGAGAGTGGAAACCAGAAAGGTCGCAAAAGCCGATAGTTCTTCCGTAAAAAAAAGAAGTTAATATACCTCTTTAATTGGTGAACGCCAAGCATATTTGAGTTTTTTAAAAAAGACGGAGGTCTGCTCGGAGTTTTAATTTGGTTGGCGGTCGGGCAGAAAGAGTGGCGGCAGATCAGGTGCTTTTGGGGTGGCTGGAGGGCTATTCTTTGTCCGGAGTTTGATTCCCAAGGTCGCCGCACCGGCGCTGGGTGTGATCCTTGCCGGCATAAAAATGGACCCAGGATGAGGCGTCTTTCAGGCTCCAATCCCTGGGGGGGATGTAGCCCTTGCCGAAATCTTCGGCACTGCCCTTTGTTTTCAGGCGTTCATAGGCAAGGACATAATGGCAACGTTTTTGGCCCGGATAGACCTCGCACCAGCCATTGACACTGCCGCCGCAGGGGCCATTGAGAAGATATTTGGCACAACCGGCCTGGGGGCATTTGTAGCCATACTCGGCCAGGGTGCAATCACCGCAGTTACGGCAGGCAAAGAGAATGAATTTGGAGAGATGTTCAAGCCAGAACAGGGGGCGGCGCAGCACTGTTTTGTCAATGGTCAGGCAGCAGTTTTGGGCCGCATTGTGGAGCAGGCTGTCAGGTTCGAAGGCCAGATTGTGAATGAGGTTGCTGAAATGGTAAAGCAGGGGCTGTCTCCTGGTCGGTGCCAGGGGAGATCTTTTCTTGTCGTTGAGGCCGGTATTCTGATCCCTGCGGAAATAATAGAAGCCGTTGGCCGTGTCAGGTTGAAATTCATGAACGAGATCGGCCCATTGCCCCTGTCTTGTCGCGGCCTGGCTGAGGATAAAGTCGAGGTCTGCCATGTCGAGTCCAGGGCCGCCGATGTGCACGCCGCTATAGTCCACGCCACGCAGGACAGCAAGCTGGCTGGCCGCCCGTTCCAGGTAAGCTTTTTTGCCCTTGTCTGCCAATCTGGACTCCTTTTCCATACGTTCGAAGAGGTGGTCGGGAATCACACAGCCGGGAATACCCCCTTGGTGCATGAGGCGGGCCACATGGATGTTGGGGATGAAGAGATTGCCAAGCAGGGGAATGCCGAGATTGTGCTCATCAACATAGCGGAGGGCCTCGTCATACTTGCGGGCGTCAAAGCCGAGCTGGGTGATGCCGTAATCGGCCCCGGCGCCGACTTTGCGCTCCAGCTTGTAATACTGCATCATCAGCTCAGCTTCCGTGTATTTGAAGGGCGAGATGGCGACGCCGATAAAAAAGGAGGTGGGGTGCAGGCCGGGAGCGGTTTCCCCCTTGTTGAGATGGCTGAGGAGATCGATGACATGGACGGTGTCGAGGTCGAAAACAGGTTTAGGGTGGCCGCAAAACCCCTTTTGGGGATAGTCGCCGGCAATGACCAGCAGGTTGTGGAGACCAATGCGGTCCCAGCCATACAGAAGGCTTTCCATCTTGTTACGGTTTTTATCCTTGCAGGAAAAGTGGCTGATGACATCCAGACCCATTTCAAGAATTTCCTGGCCGATGACATCCGGCGCCAAGGTGGTGTGGCCGCCGGCATTATCAGTGATGGAGACGGCGGAGATGCGACCGTCAGCCGCCATGCTTCGGGCCAGGTCAAGGGCCTTGGTGTGGAAGGTGGAGCGGCCGCCGCGGCCTGGCACAAGCTCAAAGGAGAGGGTGAATTCAGCCGGGTTAGTGAGGGACGCCTGGAAGCGGCTATGTTTTTGAGGAGGTAACGGCATGGAGCTATGATACCCTAGGCAGCTTTGATAGCAAAGGATTCATGGCAATTTTCAACACTCCAAGCTGGTCAACGATAAAAAAGTCGAAGGCACCCCTGGCTTCATGGTAAAAAAAGACTATGAGTATATAGAAGTGATTAAAGTTAGGATGTGACGCGCTGATGACTAATGACAGCAGGCCCTTTTGGCAGAAGGCTTCTCAGGTTTTTGACCAGCGGGCCGGCGAATATGATAGTTGGTACGATGACAGTCTGCTGTTTGCCATTGAGCTTGCAGCTCTCAAGGAGCTGGAAACGGATCTCGCCCCACCTCGACTGGAACTTGGGGTCGGGCCTGGGCGTTTTGCTGCTGAGCTGGGAGTGACCGTCGGTATTGACCCGGCCCGGTCCCCCCTTGTTCTTGCCGCCCAGCGCATTGCCGGCGTCTGCCAGGGTGTAGGGGAGGATCTGCCCTTGGGCCGGGATAGTGTCGGCACCATTTTTGTCCTTTTTACTCTCTGCTTCACCCATCAGCCGGCGCGGGTGCTGGCCCAGGTAGAGGAGTGTCTGCGGCCGGGGGGGCATGTCGTTTTGGGGATAATTCCTGGCAGTGGCCCATGGGGACAGGCCCTGCAGGCCAAAAAAGAATCCTGCCATGCCTTTTATCAATATGCCCGTTTTTATGAGGTGGCGGAGATAGAAGCCTGGCTTGCAGCAGCAGGGCTGGAGGTGATTGAACGGCGTTCGTCGCTCTATCAGCAGCCGGAGTCGCTGGCGGAGTTTGAGTCATCTCGCTCTGGCTTCAGTAGGGAGGCCGGTTTTGTGGTGTTGGTGGCCCGCAAGGGCTGAGGGATTCCGTCAGGCGAAGAAAAGATTTTATGGCCAGGTCGGCTTAAGAGTCTTTGCCTTGCAGCCTGCCGAGGCGTTCTTTTATCTGCTCACTGTTAAAAAGGGCGGCAGTGCCTATGACCAGGGCCGAGGTGATGAGCAGGGGAATCCATGGCGTTGAGGAATGATGCTCCAGAGGGGGGAAGTTGGGGGGCAGATCCCGCGAGCAATAACGGCAGACAATGGCGTTTGCGTAGATGCTTTCCTGGCAATAGGGGCAGGTTTGTTTTTTTCTGTCCATGGTATGTATAAGCAAAGGTTTGAGAGCAGGGAAATTCAACAGACTTTTTTTATTAAGGCTTTAACAGTCTATAGGTCTCTTATTGAGGTGTCAAGCGCCTGGCGCCTGGCCCCAGACACGAACGATGATTTTTAAACTAACTGACGAACTTCTCTTTCCTCCCCCGGTGTTGGCCCGGGATGACGGCCTTCTCGCCGTAGGGGGCGACCTGTCTGTGGAGCGCCTGCTTCTTGCCTACTCCATGGGAATCTTTCCCTGGTATTCAGAAGGAGATCCACTTCTCTGGTGGTCTCCTGATCCCCGCATGGTTCTTGCCCCCGGGGAGTTTCACTGCTCCAGGCGTCTGGCCCGCACTCTGCGCCAAGAGATTTTCAGGGTTACCTTTGATCAGGACTTTGCCCTGGTCATCAAGGGCTGCGCAGCACCCAGGGCTGATCAGGAAGAGACCTGGATTGTCCCGGAGATGCAGGATGCCTATATCCGCCTCCATGAGGAGGGCTGGGCTCACTCTGTGGAATGCTGGCAGGGTAAGGAGCTGGTGGGGGGGCTTTACGGAGTGTCTCTGGGCGGCTTTTTCTTTGGTGAGTCGATGTTCAGCAGAGTTGCCAATAGTTCCAAGGTGGCCTTTGCTTCCCTGGCCGCCCAGCTTGATGCCTGGGGGTTCGATCTCATTGACTGCCAGATGCACACCCCTCATCTTGTCAGTCTCGGCGCCCGGCAGATAAATGGTATGGAATTTAGCCGCCTTCTCAAGGATAGTCTGCAGCGCCCGACTCGGCGAGGCTCCTGGAGCGCCGGTTCCTGACAGAGCACACTGTTCGCTGTCAGCATCCCCTGGATCGGTTAGCGGGCCTCAGAGTAACAGGGTTATGCGCCGCTGCCGACACCATTTTCTTTGAGGAATTTAACGACACAGTCTCGCCCCTTTTCTTTGGCCTTGTAGAGGGCTATATCGGCATAGCGTAACACCTTGGCGATTTGTTCTCCTTTACTGCCGGAGAAATCGGCGACGCCGATGCTTATTGTTTGCGATTGCGCTCCCTCCGGGAGATCGAATGGATGGGTGGCCACGGCCTTGCGAATTTTTTCCGCCACCGCCATTTCTTCTCCCTTGGCAATATCCTGCAGCAGGATAAGAAATTCTTCCCCTCCATAGCGGATAATCAGATCCGACCCCCTGACCGTGGCTCGAAAGATGTCCGCCAGTTCGGCCAAAGCCCGATCCCCGGCCGGATGACCATAGGTGTCATTGATGGCCTTGAAGTTGTCCATGTCGCAGAGGAGAACACCTATGATCGAGTTGCGCCGTTTGGAGCTGGCCTCAATCTGGGGCAGAGAGATGTCGAGGTAGTGGCGGTTGTAGAGGCCGGTGAGCTGGTCCTGGGTGGCGATGACTTCAAGTTTTCGGGCGTAGCGTTTGGCCTGCATAATGGGCAGGGCTTCCTTCATATAATTTTGGGCCTCATTGAGCCGATCTTGGTAAAAATTTTTCTGGGCTACTGAGGTTGATACCGGCAGGAGAAACTGGATGACGCCGATGATTTCCCCACCGGCTTGCATGGGCAGACAAAAATAGTCAAGAGCATCGTTGACATGACAAATAGGGCACATGTCAGGGTCGTGAAAGGAGTGGACAACATCACCTGTCCGTTTTGCCCGGCAGGCCGCTGTGCTGTGGAAATCTGGCATCTCATCTTTAAGCTCAGGGGGGTGGGAGTAGATCGGTGTCAGGGGGCCATCCTTATCAGTTTCATAGAGGACAAAGCTCGGTAAGCCGAGTACCCGTGTGAAAATTTTCCCTAAGCGGACGTAGACATCATAGCAGGTAGTGTCGTTCTCAATCTTACGCCGAAATTCAGAAATGCTGTGGATATGATCAAGCAGGGCCTGGGTGGCCCGGCCGACATCGCCAATTTCATCATGACGGGTGAAGATCTGTTTATGGAGTTCCTGATACTGAAGTTTCTCGGAATTGGAGAGAGTACGTATTCCCCGGATCAGAGAGGTGAATTTTTTTAACAGGTCAATAAGGGAGTCGAGAGGCGACAAAATGGAGTTGGCCATAAAGGCGAAGGCCACGATACAGAAAAAGGTGACCAGGGCCAGGGCGGCAAACATCAGGAAAACATAGTTGGTGGCCAGTTTCAGGCCCTTCTGGGCCAGGTTCATGGCCTGTTTGTTGTGGGTAATGGATAATTCAGCAAGCTCCATTTTTAAGGAGTGAAAGAGGTTTACCACCTCCTTTTCACTGTCAACGACCCGTTCCCTGATTGCCGCCACCGTTGCTATGGCCTCGTCAAGTTCATGAAACAAATCTATAAAATTGAGCAAATAGTCTGACTTTTCCCGGTCAAGTTCATTGGCCAGGATCTCTAGGTCATTTTTTGCCGACGCCAGCAGCAGGGAAATTTCCTGCTTTGTCTCCTTAAGCTCGTGGGGTTGGCCATTATGGATGCCGTTCATGTAGAGGGGGTGGAGCAAGCGAAATGTTTGACCGGTGCGGCTTACCCCTTGCAGACATAGGACATTATTGTCGCAAAGCGAAGTCTTTTCGAGGGCCTCCAGGACAGTATTACCAGTCTTAAGAACCTTGTCGTTGTTAAGGCGCAAACTGGCCATGCGGATTTTCAGGGTGTCGGCCTTGCTGAGAAATTGATCGAGAAGAGGTTTTGCCTGGTCTGGAAGCCGGGCCAGCAGCCTCGTGGCTTTGTCGCTGAGCTCCTCCATGGTTTCAGGGTGAGCCGTCTGGATGAAAAGGATGAGGTCCGACTGAATTTCACCGACCAGCAATGAATCGTTGAAGGTGTCCTCAAGTTCAACCTGCAAGGTTTCTGAGGTCTGTTCAATGATACTTTTGCTTTGTGAGAACTGGCTGTACTTCCATATCCCTATGGCAGAGGCCAGGAGGGCTGCCAGAATGGACAGCCACATGATGAGTTTAAATCGGCCCCGGAGGTTGAGGTGTAACAGAGGGGTGGGAGGGGTCGAAGGCGTGTCGGTAGTAGGCATGGCGCTGGGTCTCAGGAAGTGGCAATGGGCGGCAAACAATAATTGAAGGCATAAAATCTTAAAGAGATGTCGGCATTAACAGCTGATGAGCAGCTGGTCAACCCTTCCCTAATATGATTGCTCTTCCCACATGTCTTGGTCAAATTTAATCACCTTGTTGCGACCGGAATCCTTGGCTTTATAAAGGGCAACATCAGCGTGTTTGATAACCTGCCAAATTCCCTTTGTCTTGGATGAGTCTGGATACTCCGCTACGCCGATACTGAGGGTTTTTTGGATTTCGGCCCCGGGAATGTTGAAGGTATGGTCCTCGACGGCGGCCCGGAGCTTCTCGGCAACGAGAGAGGCCATTCCATCCTCTATGTCATTGAGAAGGATGAGAAATTCTTCGCCTCCATAACGGATGACAAGATCTGAGCTTCTGACATTGTGGTTGAGGATGGCGGCCAGTTCGGCAAGGACGATATCTCCGGCATCGTGGCCATGGTTGTCATTGACCTCCTTGAAAAAATCCATGTCGCACATGAGGATGCCCAACCTTGATTTGCGGCGCTGGATACCGGCAACAATCTGCTGCAGGGATATCTCCAGATAGCGCCGGTTGTAGAGGCCGGTCAGCTGGTCCTTGGTAGCCATCTCTTCAAGTTTAGAGGCAAAACGTTTGGCCTGGAGGACGGGCAGGGCCTCTTCGATATAGTTTCTTGCCTCGTTCAGGGCCTCAGCCACATCTTTTCTCTGCTCTTCGGCGGTGGCAATGGGCAGGAGGAACTGAATTACGCCGATGACATGACCACCCACCAGCATGGGCACGCAATAGTGGTCAAGCATGTCATTGACCGGGCAGACTTTGCAGATGTCAGCGTCGGTAAAAGATGAAACCACCGCACCAGTCCTTTTGGCCCGACACATGTCGGCGGTGGTAAATTCCGGCATAATGTCGGTCATGTCATGGGGCTCTGAGTAGACAATGGGCATGGCATTGTCAGTACTTCTCTCGTAGATGACAAAGCTTGCCAGCATAAGCTTGTCAGTGAAGATTTTGGCCAGGCGGGAGTAAACATCCTGGGTTGTTGTGTCATCTTCAATCTTGCGGCGGAACTCAGAAATTCCCTGGATGTGATCCATTAACTCCTTGGTCGCCCGGCCGACGTCGCCAATTTCATCTTTTCTCTTGGTAATCTGTGAATGAATAATCTTAAACTGGTCCCCCCCGGCAATGGACTGGCGCCGCACGGTGGCGAGAAGGTAGGAAAACCTCTTAAGCAGGTCAACCAGGACTACCAGCGGGGCAATAATGGAGCGAGACATGAAGGCACTGAGGACGACAAAGAGAATGGTCATGACCCCCAGACTGGCAAACATCAGATAGACATAGCTTGTGGCCAGATGCAGCCCCTGCTCGGCCAGATCTACAGCCTTCTGGCTTTGGTTGATAGAGGAGGTAGCCAGAAGGTTCTTGATGGACTTGGAATGGGATAACACCTCCTGCTCGCTGTCAATGACACGCTGACGGATAGCGGCAACAGTGGTGATGGAATCATCAAGATCATAAAAAAGCTCTTGCAGATTGGCGAGGTAGAGTGACTGTGTCGTTGGCAGGGTGGAAAAGGTCTTGTGCAGATGACCATCAAGCTCTGCCAGGGCGTTGGATATTTCAGTACGACTTTCTTGGAGGTCCTTAGGCTGGGTGTGGAGGATACCGGTGATGTAGAGTGGTTGTACGGCGCGGTACACCTCGCTGGCATGCTTTACGGCCTCCAAGCAGGATTTGTTGGCGGCACATTGCGTTTTGTTTTCCAGTTTTTGTTGGATGGCGGTGCCGGCAGACAGGGCGATGGCATCGTTTTTTCGCAGGCTCTCCATGCGAATTTCAAGTTTGCCAACCTTGTTGAGGAATTGTAGAAGAGCTTCTTTGCCTTGGTCTGGGAGCTGGCCAGCAAGTTTCTGGGCCTTGGTGGTCAATTCGGCCATGATGTCAGGGTGGCCCGTTTGCATAAAGGTCGTCAGCTCAGCCTCGATATCCCCCATGAGTTGGGAGTTTGAAAAATTATCTTCCAGTTCAGCAAGTAATTTATGGGACGAGGTCTGGATCAGGCTTTTATGGTTGGAAAATTGGCTGTAACGCCAGAAACCGATACTGGAGAGAATAAAGATGACCAGGGCTGAGATGCTGATCAGGTATGTAAACTTATCTTTGAGATTAAGTTGATTGATGGTGGTCATTAACAGGGAAACCTTTTTTTTTGGCATATTTATGGAGGCGTAATGAAGTTAAATAAAGGTTTTGCTCACCCGTGAAAGAAATTAGAGGTAACCCGAAAACGTTACTAGCTGAAAATGTTAGTTAAATGGTAGGGGGGTTATGTGGAAAAAGCAATTAGATTTGTGGAGGAGGATGGGAGGGCTGTCTGCCACCGACCTGGTGATGGGGGACGAAGGGTGATGGCGAAATAAAAAAAGGAGGCCTGAAAAGGCCTCCTTTTTTTATTGAAAAAGTATTTTGGTCAGGGGCTTAGCCGACATTCCAGCCCAATGAGTGTTGGGTCGTGCCGTTTGACTCGACAATAAAGCATTCGCTTTGGCGCTGGGTATTAATGAAGTGAATACCTTTGCTGGGCTGCATAACAAAGACGCTGGTGGAAAGAGCATCGGCATCCATAACGGTGGCAGCCTGGACCGTCACACTGGCAGAAAGGTCAGGGGAGTAGCCGGTGCGGCTGTCAATGATGTGGTGGAACATCTTTTCGTTATCGTAGTAGACCTCGTAGTTACCCGAGGTGGCAATGGCGCCGCTCATCATCTTGATGACATCGGGGTACTCTTTGTTCTTGGACGGATCCTGAACAGCAATGGTCCAAGGCTTACCCTTGGCTGCCGAGCCGTTGGTGCGGATATCGCCACCAGCATTGATCAGGTGATTGCTGATACCGTTTTGGGCCAAGATTTCAGAGGCGCGATCAACGATATAGCCCTTGGCGATACCGTCCAGGGTGATTCCCATATCAGATTTGCTGAAACTGATGCTGCCGCTGCTAAAGCGAAGATGGTCGCTACCGACATTGTTAAGGGCGGCCTGGATCAGGGCATCTGAGGGCTTGGTGCCGGCAGCAAAATTTTCCTTATAAAGGTCAATAAGGGGCTTAACGGTAATGTCAAAGGCGCCGGCCGTCTGGTTATTGTAGTAGAGTGAGCGGCCAACAAGCTCCAGGATCTCCTGGGGGGCATTGGTGAGAGAGCCCTTTTGGTTGAGCTGAGAGATCGGCGAGTCGGCATCGTAGCGGCTTAACAGCTTATTTAACCTGTCGATTTCAGCAAAGGCCAGGCCGAAGGCGTTTTCAGCCTCATCCTTGGAGGGGTGGATAGCGGTCATGCTGACGTATGTGCCCATGGCCAGCCGGGTTTTAGAAACTTTATACTCTTGTTTGCCAAAAAGAACCGCTTCGGCCCGCTGGACAGGAAGGAGGGTGGCTGAAGCAGCACCCAGTCCCAGGAGGCTGGCGCTCTTTATGAAGGATCTTCTCTGCTCGTCACAGTGGCTTGTTTTTGGAGTTTTCATATCTTCCTCTATCTCACTCTAAAAAAGGGAAATTATCTTTAGCTTGCCATCTTCAGGCCGGCATCAGTGCGCTTAAGGACCTGGCGGCCCTCATATCTTCTGAAAATATCGCGGGGGCATTTTTCGACACATACTTCCTGGCATTCTGGCCCGTAGGCAAGGCATTTTTCCTGATCAATCTGGATCAGGCCGTTTTCTAAACTGACGGCCTCGGC
>JBFFIS010000019.1:0-15390 GCA_041556375.1 Desulfurivibrionaceae bacterium
CATCTGTCCCCCAAGTAAAAAAATCTGTGCAGCTCTCTAAAAAAAAAACATCTATAAAGTTAAAGCGAATGCTGCCCCAAAAACATCCAAACACAATAAAGGCGTCAATCTAGTTATTTTTATCATCTTTTTCAATCATTTCCTCATAAGATACCGTTTTGACGACCAAACACGACTACACATGAATGATAGGGCAGGAGTAGACTTTCTTCTGCCTATCAGGCATTTTCAAGGCTATTCCTGACAAAATAGTGTATATTTTTTACACACCATACAAATTTCACGAAAGCTTTGTTATGATCGACGCCGAACCGCAACATGCCGTTATTGCATTTTCCAACTGGCCACTATGGGGTGCCAACAAGGTCATGCCCCCTTTTTTGACCAACCAGAGCCAGCAATACACCACCTGCTGGCCCGCTATTTAAGTAACTCTCGCTTCTTAGGCAACACAGCCTCACATTATTACATGCTGAAAAAACTCTGCCTTACTCTCTTCATTCTCCTCTCCACGGCTATGACCTGCCATGGACTGGAGGTGGTTGCCGTGAAATCGAGCCCGGCCCAACCGTATGAAGATGCCTTGCAATCTCTGCACCAGCACCTTACCTCTCTCTACCCGGTTTATGGCCCCAAAACCATTCAGCCCGATATCGCAATTACCTCTATCACCCTGAGCAAAGAGGACCGGGCTGAGGCTGTCACAGGCGATATCAACCGCCAAAAACCTGATATCATCGTCGCTTTGGGCTCTAAGGCCTTACGTTTTACGAGCTCAATCAAAAATATCCCCATCATCTATCTCCTGGTCCCCTCTCCTGAGAAAATTGTCGCTCACCAGGACAATATCACCGGCGTTCTTCTTCAGCACCTGGCCGGTGCCCAATTTCGCGCCCTCAAAAGGATCATGCCCTCGGTGAAACGAATCGGCGTCATTTATGACCCGGCCAAGACAGAAGCAATGGTAGAGAATGCTGCCAAGAAAAATAATGATCTGATCTTTGTCCGCCGCCAGGCCAGATCACCCCAGGAGGTTGCCAACCAGCTTACAAGCCTCACAGGCGAAATCGATCTGCTGTGGATGCTACCGGACAGTACCATCCTGTCTCCCCAGACTGAAAAGAGCTTTTATCGCTTTGCCCACCAGCACAAGATTCCCATCTTGGCATTCTCAGAAAAATACCTCGCCAGGGGCGCCAGCTTTGCCACCCACCTAGACCTTGAGCAAATGGGCCACCTCGCAGCCCTCCTCGCTCTAAGCATTCACAAAGGCGAAGCACCAAAAAATCTGCCTCCCCTTCAAACAGATAAGGTCGACCTCATGACGAACGACACCATTATCGATAAGCTCGGCATCACGCTTCAGGAGGTTGGCCCATGATCAACCTTCGTTTTATTACCCAGATACGGGCAAGCTACTCGGCCAAACTCATCGCCATCTTTATCGTCGCTCTCTGCCTTATGGCCTCTGCCCTCAATATTACCTCAAACCGCATGCATAAAACGTCCTACACGGACTACATGCGTACCAGCGGCCTGGCCATGGCCCAGCTTCTGGCCAAGTCGGTTCAGCTCGACGTCTTTTCCGAAAACATCGAGCAATTGGAAATACCGGTGGAATCGCTCCTCTACCAGGAAGACATTATCCAGGTTGAGATCCTTGACGGCGAAGGAGAGGCCCTTATCAGTCGCCGCAAGTCCTCCGGCGTCGATGTCCCAGAGCGTCGGCAAATGCAGACATTGATTAACAACAAGGCTGGCTATTTCAAGGAATGGCCGGCCAGTTTTTCATACTGGTGGCCTGTTGAGGCCTTAGCCACTACCAGTAGCGAAGATGATCTCTATTTCGGTGATGTAGCAGAGATGGCAACTGGCAATGAAGAGCCTTTAGGCTATATCACCATTACCGTTTCCAAAATGCAGTACGAGAAAAATATCAGGGATATGGCGATCAGGACCGGCCTCACCATCTTGATTTTGCTTGTCCTGCTGGTGACCGGTGTCCTCCTCCTTCTCCGCCGTCTGACCCGGCCCCTGCGGAATCTTATCCATAAAATCCAGGCTCAAGGCCCCACCCATGCCGACCATGATGAGATCGGCCTTTTAGACACCACGGTAACCACTCTGATCAACGACCTTGACCACTCCTTCCAGACCATCAACGACCTTAAAGACAGTCTTGAGGACAAGGTTGAACAACGTACCAGGCAGCTGGCCCAGGCCAACGAAGAGTTGATAACTCGACAGGAATATCTTGAGGAGGCCAACCAAAAGCTGGAGAAGGCCATGCAGGAATTACAAGAAACCGAGGGCCAGCTTATTCAATCGGAGAAGATGGCCGCCATCGGTCAGGTGGTGGCCGGGGTGGCCCATGAAATTAATAATAATATCAACTTCATCTCCGGCGCCCTGCCTTCTCTCGACAGGGCCATGGAAGATGTGCGGCGACTCACCCAAAAACTTAACACCGCCTGCACCGATCCGACGGCTGAGAACCTACAAGAGGCAAAGGCCTTGCAAGTTGAGCTTGAAGACGAAGAGCTCTTTGAAGACCTGAACGCTCTCATGGAAAATATCCATGAAGGTGTCAACCGGACAACCATGATCATTGCTGACCTCAGAACATTTTCCAGGGCCGACGAACAGGGCTATAAGGCTGTGGACCTGCATAAATCCATTGATTCCACCATTACCTTTCTCAAAAAAGAACATCTCGACAATATTGAAATCAGAAAAGAGTATGCTGACATACCACACGTTTTTTGTCGTCCTGATCGCCTTAACCAGGTTTTCCTCAATATTATGAACAATGCCCTTCATGCCATGGCCGGCCAGGGCGGTATCCTTTCGATTACCACCTTTGTTGAAGATTCCCACGTCCATATTCGCTTTGGCGACACCGGCGTCGGCATCAGCAAAGAGGTCCTGCCTAAGATCTTTGATCCTTTTTTCACCAGTAGAGATATTGGCGAGGGCTCGGGCATCGGGCTTGCTATCAGTTATAAAATAATCGAACAGCATGAGGGCCGTATTGAGGTGACAAGTGAAGAAGGAAAAGGCAGCAGTTTTGAGGTTATTTTACCCCTTGACCGCCAAGATGATAATCAAAATGGTCTTGAGATGAAGACAGACAAGAGACAAAAAAGTCCTTGAGGTTTCATTTTTTGGTGGCCAGAGGCTCTGACAACCCTGCCATATATTTACCGTTTATTTTTTACCAATTTTTGTTTTTTTATTACAGTAGACTAGGAATCATCATTACTTACCAGTACGTTTCGGGGCAAAACTATGGATAAGCTTAAACTCCTCTATGTTGATGACGAAGAGGTGAATATCTCCAACTTCAAAATGGCCATGAAGCGCCATTTTAACATCATCACGGCTACTTCGGCCCAGACAGCTCTCGACTGCTTTGATGACCATCCCGACATAGCTCTCGTGGTCGCTGATCAACGAATGCCGGGAAAAACCGGAACAGAGCTCTTAGCGGAAATCCGCAGCTTATATCCTGACACTGTGCGCCTTATGCTCACAGCCTACAGCGATCCGACCGATATCATGGCTGCCATCAACCGCGGTGAGGTCTATCATTACCTTACCAAGCCCTGGGAGGAAAATATCCTTCTTGATATCCTTAACAAGGCCGCGGAAAAATACCGTCTCACCGCTGAAAACAAATCTCTGCTCCTCCAGCTCACTGAAAAGAATAAAGCCTTGAGGAAAGAGCTGCAAACCAGCCGCCAGCTTAAAGATTCTCTGGTGCGTCGCGACCTGATTATGGCGGCAGTGAACGACACCTCGCAAAAAATTATCAGCAGCACGGCCTGGCGCCAGTTTACCGAGCCTCTCATTGCCAGGCTTGGCCTGGTTATGGCAGTATCCAAAGTGCATATCTACAGCCTTCAGAAGGACTCTTTTGAGAACCTGGCGGTTCAACAGGAATTTGAATGGATCACCGAATCGGTACGGCAGGAAAATTCTCCAAGGCGTGCCAAGACATTCACATTTAAGGACATCCATCTTGAGCGCTGGCTCTCTCTCCTGCAACAAGGGGAAAGTATAATAGAAAACACAGATAACCTCCCCACTCAGGAGGCTGATTTTTTGGCCTCCTTACAGATTCTTTCTATTGTCTGCACCCCTATCACGGTGGGCGGCAAGTGCTGGGGATTTCTCACCCTTGAAGACTGTTTCAACCGAAGAACCTGGCCGGAGCTGGAAATCTCCGCGGTTAAAACTGCCGCCAGCCTGATTGCCGAAGCGGTGCATCGGCAAGACATGAACCATGAACTCAAGGCTAAACAAGACCAACTGGCCCATGCCGGCCGGCTCACCTCCTTGGGAGAAATGGCCAAGGGCATGGCCCATGAGATCAACCTGCCCATGAGCCTTATCAGCCTTGGCGCTGACGAACTGCATCAATATTTCACCACAAACAACCCTGATTCTCCCCATGGCCAAACAGCCAAAGACATAAGCAGGCAAGTAACTAAGGTGATGCGTATCATTGAGCATATGCGTGTTTTCTCGACACTTTCCAAAGAAAACATCACCGACACCAATCTGTTCTGGACGATTAATGGTGCCCTGTCTTTTTTTCGCGAACAGTTTCGGATTTTTCTCATTAAGCTTCACGAAGAGACCAGCGAGGAAGTCCCCTACATCCTCACGGATAACCAGAAGATTGAACAGATCCTGGTCAACCTTCTGGCCAATGCCCGCTATGCCGTGATGAAAAAAGCTGACCAGGTCAAAAATTTTCCAATGCAGGTTTGGGTCAGGCTTTATGAGGAAGAACTCAGCGATGAAATTATGGCGAAAATCCCTGCAACAACCAAGCGAGACAGCCTCTCCGCCGCTCTGGTATTAGAGGTTGAGGATAATGGCATCGGCATGTCTGAAGAGACAAAACAACATTGCACCGAGCCCTTTTTCACCACCAAACCAATAGGCGAAGGCACGGGCCTCGGTCTTTCTGTTTCAAAATCAATTCTCGAGGAGTTAGGGTTCCACCTGGAAATCCAATCGACCTTGGGCGAAGGGTCCCTCTTTCGCATCACCATCCCTACCTACGAAGAGTACCCCATCCTTCTTGACAACAACGAAATCCAATTTTGAATCTGATCACCAGCGAATCTCAGCCGTAAATTGAGGCTACGGAGTACATGTTACACTCTAAGCAACTTCTTTTAGGCTAGAAAGTCATTGCCGCGCAGGCGGGAGATAAGCGCAGGAATGACTTATGAAAAGGGTTGAGATTCGCTGGTAATCAGAATTTTAAATGCCGTCGCTGGCGACAAAAAGCCTGTATTGCGGAAAAAACTATCGCCCCTTCTAACAAACTTTATTACTATTATCCTAACAGATAAATCTTCCCAAAAAGAGCTAAGAAGAACCATTGACCGCAGCCAAAAACAATAAAATATTAATAGTTGATGATGAGCCCCTAAACAGGCTTTTTCTCGTCGACCTTCTTAAGATGCATGAAATGGCTCCCACTGAAGCCGTCAATGGCAAGGAAGCCGTGCAGCACTGGCTCGACAACGACTATTTCGCTATTCTCATGGACATTCAAATGCCGGAGATGAATGGTCTTGATGCGGCCCGATTTATTCGCCAAAAAGAAAAAGAAGAGGGCCGGGCCAAAACGCCGATCATTGCCGTGACCGCCTATGCCACCAGAGCCACCCAGGGAGATTGCCTAGAGGCAGGCATGGACTATTACATCCCCAAACCTATTAACATTTCCGAACTCATGGAAATAATCCAACAATTCCAGTAAGTCCCCCTTCTCCTTCCAGCCTTGCTGTCCCCCTTGCCGCATTCGCCCAGACTGCCTTCTGTCCGCACCTACGTACAATCACTCCACCTCATACTGACCACCAAAACTAATGCGTACCTTATTGCTGCGTGGAAATTCTTTTTTCAGCAGTGACCTTAAGGTTTTTTTCAGCTTGGGCCTGGCAACCTCGAACTCCTGGTGGGCAAACCCCTCTTCTCTGATCAAAATCCGCTCTCGGTCTAAGGGGATAAGGGTCAGGGAACGATCACGTTTAAAGGTCTGTAAGACCAGTGATTGACCTTCGCCAAGCTGGGCTATCTTTTGTAAAACCACGGGAATAACGTTACCAATATCAACCATAATTTCATTCTCTTCGGCCACCGAAGCACTCCCTGCTTCTGCCATTTTCTCTTCTGCTAAGCGGGCCTTTGCCCTCGTGGGCGCCGAAGCTGTGCGCTGGCGCCGCTTAAGAGCGTCATCATTTTCGGCAGACATGCTGCCTTCCATTTCAGAATCGGCAAAGAGCTCCTCCAGATCGGTCAATACCTTCTCTTTCCTGGCCTCATGCCGGGCCGTTGACGTCTGTTCTGTCCGGGCAGGCTTCTGAAGTGAGAAGGTTGAGGGTGCTTTTTTCGGCGGCGATCGCAGGGCATCACTGGCATCACTGGCCATTTCAGCAGAATCTTCTCTGTCAACCATCACCGAAGAAGGGGCCTGAGACTCCATGACCGGCGGCGGGGCACTATTTAGATAGAAAATAACCGAGGCTGCCGCGGCCAGCAGAGTGCCGGCGGCAGCAAAGCTAAACGACCTCGTCTTTAACCAGGGCCCTTTAACAATCTTATCAGCCTCAGGCCGTTCATCCATGGCCAAGGCCCGCCACTCATCATAGCAGGACTGGCAGCCGGCAAGATGGTCGAGACAATTCTGCCGTTCTGGGCCATCGACATTACCGGCGACCAAGGCGGCCATCACCTCCGAGGACAGGCAATCCCCTGTTATTTTCTGATCTACAGCAGCAAGGGCGCTTAGGGCCGTGGCCCTGTTTGCTGCGGTTAGGATATCATCGTCCCGTATAGTCACCTGGATCTCCGACATGGATTAAAAGAGAGTGTTCATAATTTATAGACGGACAAAGTTGCCATTTCTTGTCATCCCTCGTCCTCTTGCAGCAATAAAACCAGTTCATCGGCCAAACCCGCCTTCGTGAAACTTTCCTTGAGGCGCTGAAGAAGACGGCGCATCCTGCCATGGGCCTGATGGACAGAGATGCCGACAAGCCGGGCCGCTTCAGAGACGGAAAGATCATCCTGGAAGCAGAGCTTTAAGAGCAGTCTCTCCTCGCTTGTCATGGAGAGGCCGACATCAAAAATTTGAGCAAACGAATTCTGAAGAGCTGGCGATGGGGCCTGCTCGCCAAGAAGCCCTTGGAAGATGACGGAAAAAAGAATGTCGCGTTCGTTGTTCTCCAGGCTGGCGGCCTGGCCATGAGCACCCTTGCTGGCAGCCACATGGGCCATTTCACCATCGGCAGTAAGCTGCTCTCCACCACGCGACTTTCCACAGTCTGTGACCTCAGAGAGAATACGCGCCGCAGCCTCCTCGGCATCAAAGCGGCGGGCTGCCTCATAATTTTCAATGGTTGCCAGGGCATCAACAACGGAGAGGCGTTCCATGCAGAGCAGACGATAAAGCAGGGACCACCAGCCGCCAAGCTTGCTAATCCAGGCCGGGGGCCGAAGGCGACCGAATTTGGCACGGCTAAAATCTTCAAACAGCCGGCGGGCCACTGATGCCAGGTAGGTTGAGAACTGTGATCTTCCCGAAAAGCCCGCCAGGGCCTTACCTCCTGTGTCCTGCAATTTCCCAAGGGCGTAGACAACAGCCTCATCAGCCAAAACAGGATCGGCAAAACGTCGGGCAGCAAGGCGGTCGACAAGACCAAGATGGTTGTTTATTTCTTCGTGTAGTTTTCTTGACACACCTTTTCCCTGCTCTGACCTGCACTTTCTAAAAAATTCTTCAAAGAAACCTCTGTAATCGTAAACAGTTAGGAGAAAAATTTCTACGGCTGTTTTTTCCCCGACAAATCCAGGTGACCTGTCCGTCTCTTTGACATATGGACACAAACAACGGTCAATTCAAAAAAGGAGCATGACATGAACCTCAAAAAAAATCTCACCATAATCGCCTTGCCGCTGGCCCTGGCAGCATGCCAAACGGAAACCATCGCCGTACATGATGCCAGCCACCAGGAAGAACAAAGTCGCTATATCATGGCCCCACAGGTAACCAGAGCAACGGCCCCAGAGGAAAACAGAAAAATCAAGGAACGCCACCTCGCCACAGCAGACATGTCCTTTGAGGCCGGGGCCATAAGCATGCCGGCCAAAGCAGCCCTTTACGAGATGCCCGGTCCACGAAATCGTCCTGAGTGGAACCGAGAGTCGTACACCTATAATGAGGAACAGGGATTTCACGCTGTTCATAACGATCCGCTGTCGACCTTTTCAATAGATGTTGATACAGCATCCTACAGCAACATCCGGCGCTTTATCAACCAGGGAAGCCTGCCGCCGGTGGGAGCCGTCAGGATTGAAGAAATGGTAAATTATTTTGATTATGCCTATCCTCAACCGAACAACGATCCCCTTTCAATAACCTCCGAGGTTGGCCCCTGCCTCTGGCAGCCTGACCACAAACTGGTTCGCATCGGCCTCAAGGGCAAAACAATTGATAGCGGCAACCTGCCCCCCTCAAACCTCGTCTTTCTCATTGATGTTTCCGGTTCCATGCACGATGCCAACAAGCTGCCCCTGCTCAAAAAATCCATGCGGCTCCTGGTCGGGCAACTGGGAGCCCAGGATCGGGTGGCAATCGTGGTGTACGCTGGCTGCGACCGCATTGTCTTGCCGCCAACCAGCGGCGCCGACAAAAAAACAATCATGGCTGCCATCGACAATCTGGCCGCCGGCGGCTCAACAAATGGCGCCAGCGGCATTATCACTGCCTATGACCTGGCCGGCCGCTCTTTAATGCCGGGGGGCAACAACCGCATCATCCTGGCCTCGGACGGCGATTTCAATGTTGGCGTCACCAGCCGCGGCGAGTTGCAAAAACTTATCGAAGAAAAGAAGGCAAGTGGAATCTATCTCACCGTCCTCGGCTTCGGCATGGGCAACTATCATGACGACACCATGGAGGTTCTGGCTGACAAGGGCAACGGCAATTACGCCTATATCGACAACCTGATGGAGGCCAAAAAGGTGCTCGTTCGAGAGATGACCGGCACCATGTTTACCATTGCCAAGGATGTCAAAATCCAGGTGGAGTTCAACCCGGCCAAAGTGGCGGCCTACCGTCTGGTTGGCTATGAAAACAGAGTGCTTGCTGATGAAGATTTCAACAATGACAAAAAGGATGCCGGCGAGATCGGTGCCGGCCATAGTGTAACCGCCCTCTACGAGGTGATCCTGACCGGTGGGGGCGGAATACCAGCCATCGACCCCTTAAAATATCAACGGCCAAGCACGGCAAACATCTCTCTTCCGGAGCAGTATGGCAAAGAACTTCTCACCGTCAAGGTACGCTACAAAGAACCACGTAAGGAGAGCAGCAAACTCTTAAGTGTTGCCGTCAAGGAGGACACTCAGGGGCTCACAGCAAAATCCGCCGATTTCCATTTTGCCTCAGCCGTGGCAAGTTACGGCATGCTGCTTACCAACTCGCCAAATAAAGGCGCACTGTCTTACCAGACCATCATCGCCGCGGCCAAGAATGGCAGGGGCAACGACAATAACGGCTACCGGGCGGAATTCATCCGCATGGTGGAAAACAGCGAACTCCTCAGCAAGTAGGTCACCTTCCCCAAATACCTAAAGCAGGTTTACAGGGCCAGTCGTCCTGGTCTTGTAAACCTGCTATCTATCGTCGACGACGACCTGGCGACGCTGGCGCTGATAGGTGTCAAAATTCTCCCCCTCCTGGCAGCCATCAACCAGGCGGTCATCACATTCCTGAGATTTAATATTCTGCAGAGTTTCAAAAGCGGCCCGCTGGACCTGTTGCTGGGTGCAGCCGCCACAGAGGAAGACAATCGAGATAACCAGTATGAAGAAGGGCATGAAGGGACTCCTAACCTTTCAGACGGTTATTACAACAAAAGTTCCTCTACCGGCGGCCAATACCAACGGAACAAACAAGGTCAGTTGATGAGAAAAGACCTGGGCATTTATGCCTCGTGATGGAGTTGTTCAAAAATATCCTCCTTGAAGTCCTGGAGATCCTCTATGCCAAGATGCAATTCATCCAGGGTTTGAGCATGCAACTCAGCCCATTCATCAATGTCCCATTGCCCTTCAATAATTCGCTCCATCTTACCGACGGAATAGCCGTAGAGATAAGCAAGAAAATCAGCCACCTGGATAAGGGAGATAAGCTTTATAGGCAGATTTTTCTGTAAAGTCCCAGCGGGCGCATGATGGTGGATGATCGCCTTGCACACCGGGTCAGGGACCGACCAGGAACGGGCTAAAAGCCCGCCGATGACGCAGTGATCAGAGCCGACAAGCTTATCCTCTTCCTCAATGATATCGAGTTTGTGGCTCATGGCAAAATTGGTAAAAGGGGCATAGTCAGGGCTCTTTTTTAACAAAACCGGAATCGAGATGTCGTGAAACAACCCAGCCATGTAGGCCTGATCCGGGGTAACCCCCTCGGTGACCAGCACCCCCCGATTTGCCTTGGCCAGGGCCTCAGCGGTAACGGCCGTATGTAATGAGTGGGCCCAAAAAACCTTGTCCTCCTCGCTGGTGCCGCCGAACTTTTCCTGCAGGCAGGCGGTGAGGATGACCTTTTTAAAGTTCTCAAGCCCCATCAGGGTCAGGGCCTGAATAATGGAGTTCACCTTTCGGCTCAGGCCGAAAAACGGTGAATTGATAACGTTGATCACCCGGGCCGACATACTGGCGTCCTGGGAAACAAGTTTGGCGATACGGTTAAAATCAGGGTGCTCGTTTTTTAACTCGTTATTAATTTCGACAACAATACCAGGCTGAGCTGGCAGGTTGATTTTGCTGACGATCTTCTTAGCCTGGGAAATTCGGTGTTCGTTAAAAGACTGTGCCATAAAGAGTATTTGGGGGCTGAGGTCAACTTGGAGGGGAATATTTCCCCTGCAGCTCAAAGGCTGTTGTTTTTATAACGGGAGGAATTTCAGATTCCCTGCCCGAAGAAAGCGCTAAAAACATTAACATTATGTTAGAAAAAGTCCAAATTAATGTAGATATTTTCACTGAACCAGCAACAACTCCACGGACCAAAAGAAAACCCCGAAAGCCTTGGGCTGACGGGGTTTATCGGACATTCTCGGACGAGAATGGATTTATCAATGGTGCCTAGAGCGAGAATCGAACTCGCACGGGCGCAAGGCCCACGAGATTTTAAGTCTCGGGTGTCTACCAATTCCACCATCCAGGCAACAGCTGGTTTTTATCATATTGTCGTGTCCTTATCAAGAAACAAAACCAGCCCTTCATGCTGATACCATAACGGGCACGCTCACGAGACATGCCACTCTCCAGAGGTTAAAGGGGGGCGCGCTGCCAGCAAGGCCCTTAGGCGAATGAGATTCTACGAATCGAGAAGGTTGCGGATGGCCTCGGAAAGTAACTGCGGCGTGATCGGCTTGTGAATGAAATTAACACCGTTTTTGAGAATACCGTTCCGAACAATGGCGTTTTCAGTGTAACCGGACATAAAAAGGACCTGAATATCGGGAGACATTTCTCTTATTTTTTCTGCCAACTCCGTACCATTCATCCGGGGCATGACCACATCGGTTAAAAGTAAATCGATGCGGCCCTGGTAGCCCTGGTAAACATCGAGAGCTTCCTGCCCATCCTGGGCCTGAAGAACGGTATAGCCCTGTGCGGTCAAGATATCCAGACAGAGATTGAGAACCACTTCGCTGTCTTCTACCAGCAGGATCGTTTCGGTTCCACCTGACGAGTTAAATTGTGGGGCAGCGAGGGCCTCTTTCTTCGTGGCATCGCCGACAGCCCGGGGAAAATAAATCTTAAAGGCTGTTCCTTGTTGCGGCTCGCTGTAAACATTGATTTCGCCGCCATTCTGCTTGATGATGCCATATACCGTGGCAAGGCCCAGCCCCGTGCCTTTTGACTCTTCTTTGGTCGTAAAGAACGGTTCAAAAATATTCTCCAGGACCTCTGCCGTCATACCGAGGCCGGTATCCGTCATGGTGAGCATGACATAGTCACCGGCCTCAAACTCATAATGTTTTTTGCAGTAGACATCATCAAGAGTAATATTTGCTGTCTCAATAGTAAGCTTGCCTCCCTGGGGCATGGCATCTCGGGCATTGACCGCAAGGTTGATGATCACCTGCTCAAGTTGAGAACGGTCGACTTTTACCGGCCAGACCCCTTCACCGTAGGCAATCTTTATCTCAACATCCTCGCTGATGAGATGCCTGAGCATTTTATAAAGCTCTTTGAGCTCTTTGTTGATGTCGAGTTGTTCAGGTTTGATAATTTGTTTGCGGCTGAAGGCCAGGAGCTGCTGGGTGAGTCTCGCCGCCCGTTGCCCTGCTTCAAAAATTGCGGTCACATCTTTTCGAAGCGGCGCATCAGGCGCCATTTTCATCAGCACCAGTTCCGAATAGCCATTGATGGCGCTGAGAATATTGTTAAAATCGTGGGCCACCCCCCCTGCCAGACGCCCTATGGATTCAAGCTTCTGGGCCTGGTAGAGCTGTTCCTCAAGGCTGGCCTGTTCCTGCATGGCCATTTCTCTATCGGTAATATCACGGTCGATCCCCCGATAGCCACGCAGAATACCATCAGCATCAATGATAGGCTGACCACTAGTTTCCAGGACAACTACATGGCCCTGGCGATGGAAGTTAGTATTTTTTAGTTTTATTATTGGCAGGTGGCCCTGGACTTTTTCCGTAAAAATTTTTCCAACACGAGCTGCCTCATCATCAGGCATAAGGTCAAAGGGGCTCTTGCCGATAATTTCCGTCGGGCTATAGCCGAGAATGTCCTGCACGGCACCACTGGCATAGGTGTAGCGCCCCTTCTCATCTACCTCCCAGACCCAATCGCTGAGATTATCCACCAGATCGCGGTATTTTTTTTCAGATGACTGCAGCTGCTCCAGACTCTTTTGTAAGTGGCCGGCCAACGTCTGCATGGCACGGGTGAGGTCACCGACCTCATCATTGGGCACTGCCGGCAGAGTGAATTGGTACTCCCCCTTTTCCAGGGCTGCCATGGCATGCTGCTGATTGTTCAGAAATCCTCGGATATAGAGGCTCGACAAACGCCACGAAATGAGATTGACGATAATGACAGCCAAGGTAAAGCCCAAAATTGTCCAGACAAACTCTTTTTGTGCCTTTTTACTCTCCTGGCTGACAGCGTTAATGGTATTTGTCGCCACCTGAAAAAATCGATCTGCGGTATTTTTCAAAAACAGTTCCCGATTTTTTATCTCCAGATAGTTGATATAATTTTCCTCTATATTGTCGCCAAACTCCTGGGCAAGAGAGCGTATTGCTGGATTTGTTGTTTTTGAATTGATCTGGCCAATGATTTCTTTGAGTTTCGGCAGAATGGTTATTTGCCGGTTGTGAAAGATGCGGACCTGGACGAGCATCATTTGCTGCATGAGATCATTGATGAGGTGAATTGCCTCGGGACTTTCACTGCCTCCTGAAGAGACACTTTCATCATGAAGGGCCTTAAGGAGATCAGCATTCTTTGCCGGCAACGCGGCATCAAGGGCATAGAGTTTGAAGAGTTCCAGGTAGGCACGTCTGAAGTTTTTCATGAAAAAAGGAATCTTTTCAAGACGCATGAGCATTTCCGGAGAGATATCGGCATGCTCGGCAACCAGACGATCCGCCATTTCCTGGGTCCGGGTTATTTCTTCCTCAAATAACTGACGAGAACCAGTTTTTCTGGCATGGCTTGAATGAGGCTGGACGACTTCCAGTTGCTTGAGTTGGATCTGGAAATCTTTCAACAGTTGGATACGGACATTGCCTTGCTGGATAGTAGACTGGCCCTTATAGACAATAGCCCCAAAGAAGATGGAAATAACGGCAAGGGGGAAAAAAAGCCAAAAAACTTTGCTGGCAAGGGACTTAAACATAATTACAGCTGCCCCCGAGCCTTATCATATAGGTCACGATTATAGATTATCTCTTTCAGGCGCCCCTCTTCATAGGCCGCCTTAATTTTGTTGTCCAATCTACCGCTGTCGATCATGGACTGTGTCCAGAAATCCACGCCCTCATCCCATCTCTCACTAAAATCAGTGGTAAAGACGATGGTCGGCAAGGATTTCTCCTCTATAGATTCAGGGAGTTGAAGCCATCTGGCGATGAGCTTGGCACTCTCCGCCGGCCTGGCAGTGATGAACTGATTGGCCCGCATCATGAGGATGAGCATGGCCTCGGCCACTTCCGGGTATGACCTGACATAGTGGTCATTGCCGGCCAGGGCACAGCATGGCACGCCCTGCCATTTACCAAAGGGTGGCATATCGCCGAGCATGGTAATTGTCCTGCCCACCCCTTTTTCTTCTGCCAGGGCAAGGTAGGGTTGCATAATGACAAAACCGTCAACAAGATCGTTTTCGAGGGCCGGAATAAGATGTTTGGCTCCATGAAGGTTGATGCCGATGACCTTGGCTTGCGGGTCACTAAGGGTTGTGCTGTAGGGCACACCGGAGGCCTTCAAGGCATGTTCAAAAATAAGATTTTGGACGGAAACGGCTGACTTGTAGCCAATTTTCACAGGAGTGGATATTTGTTGGGTATAGGTGACAAAGTCTTCCCAGGAAGTGACGGGAAGACGTTTGGCCATCACCAGCCCTGCCCCTTCCGTCATGACCGGGGCCACTATTTTAATAGGATTACCCTGGTCAATAAAATGGAGCATGGCAGGAAAGCCGCCAAAGGAGAGGTCGAAATATTCCTCACTGAGTTTGCGGATCAACTCCTTGCCACCAGTACTGGAATCGACAATCACCTTGGCAAGTTGGCGATTGCCGGAAATAAGCCGGTACTCCTGTTGATAGACAATCTCATCAAGATATATGCCGCCATGCTCTTTGAAGTAGTTCGGATTGAGGGCAGCTATGTAAAAAGGAGAGTGATGATCGTGGGGAGCATGGCCGAGGCGCAACACCGGCAGCTTGTCACTGCCGTCCTGGCAGGAAAACAGGAGAGCTGAAGCAAAAAAAAGCAGCAGGACTTGGCATATACGCTGTTTCATATTTACGTCCTTGTCATGCTCATACCTTGGCTCCCTTATGACCAGGGGGGCTGATCTTTCTTTATAAAGCCAAACAGTACTAATAGTTAATCATAATATATGGGAAAAACTCAACTTTTACCTCCCATTGACCATTTCACCGATCGTGGCGACAGGTTGCCAGCTTCGACCACCTCAGCAGCTAACATACTGAAAGAGTCATAAAAAAAATTCACTGGCAGGACAACGTACAAGGGGGGATTACAGAGGTTTACTGTCCCAGAAATACGACGAGAAAAAGAGGGGAAGAGGGGAAGAGGGGAA
>JBFFIS010000020.1:0-15144 GCA_041556375.1 Desulfurivibrionaceae bacterium
CCCGGCAAACTCATGCTGCAGAAAATCTTCAACGCCGCCCGTAATCCGGATTTCAAAGGCAGGATCGCCTTTGTGGAGGATTACGGAGAGCAGATCGCCCAGTATCTTATCCACGGGGTCGATATCTGGCTGAACAACCCCATCCCACCTATGGAGGCAAGCGGTACCAGCGGCATGAAGGCCTCGCTCAACGGCGTGCCCAACCTCAGCATCCTGGACGGCTGGTGGCTCGAGGGTTTTACCGGTGACAACGGCTGGGCCTTTGGCGCAGAAACCATTGCCGGGGATAGGTACCATGCCGATGCCGATGCCCTGTACCGCTTGCTGGAAGAGGAGGTTATCCCTCTCTATTACGACCTTGATGATAATGGTATTCCTGATGGCTGGGTGCGGATGATGAAAAAGGCCATCCAGCAGACCGGCTCCCATTTTTCCGCCCGTCGCATGGTAAAAGAGTACGCCCAAAATTTTTACAGCAAGGCCCTGGCCCAGCCTTAGAGCCAGAGACGGCCGAGGGTACTTCGGCGGTGGAGCTTGGTCTGGGCCTTAAACGAAGGCTCAGGAGTCTTACCCCAACCTTTAACTGAGGCGTGCAGCGGCCTGAAAATGGAATCCCTTACCTGGCTCGGCATTATATTCTGCGTATCACAATCCGCCTTTTTTTCAGGCATGAACCTGGCGGCCTTCAGTGTCAGCCGTCTACGCCTGGAGGTGGAGAAGCTCTCCGGCAATAGCAATGCCCAGAAGGTTATCAACCTTCGTAAAGACGCCAACTTCCTTCTTACCACAATACTGTGGGGTAATGTGGCCATCAATGTCCTGCTTACCCTGCTCTCCAATTCGGTGATGGCCGGACTCAGCGCCTTTGTCTTTTCCACCTTTGTCATCACTTTTCTCGGTGAGATATTTCCCCAGGCCTATTTTTCCCGGAATGCCCTACGCATGGCCGCCTTGCTTTCTCCCTTGCTGCGCTTTTACCAGGTGCTGCTCTACCCGCTGGCCAAGCCGTCAGCTATGGTTCTTGATTGGATGTTGGGCCATGAGCAGATGCAGTTTTTTCAGGAGCATGAGATGCGCAGCCTCATTAAGAAGCATATCGTTTCCAAGGACGCTGATATTGACAAGGTGGAGGGCATCGGCGCCCTTAACTTCTTGGCAATCGACGACCTGGCCGTGGCTGAGGAGGGTGAGGAGGTGGACCCGAAAAGCATTATCACCCTGGCCGTTGCTGCTGACGGCATGCCCATCTTCCCGCCCTTCACCTATAGCGATACCGACCCCTTTCTCCAGAATGTGGCGCGCTCAGAGAAAAAGTGGGTGATCATTGTTGATGAAAACCAGGAGCCGCTCCTGGCCCTGGATGCTGATCGTTTTCTGCGCGACGCCTTCGCCAAAAAGACCTATCCCACTCCCCTGCCCTACTGCCATAAACCTATTGTGGTCAAGGATCTCGACAAGCCCCTGGGCAAGGTGCTCTCCCTTTTCGAGGTCCACGGCTCCCATGAGGAGGATGACGTCATCGATTATGACCTGGTACTGATCTGGGGCGAGGGGCGGCGCCTTATCACCGGGGCCGATATCCTCGGCCGCCTGCTGCGCGGTATCTCGATAAGAAGAAGCTTCACTCGTTGATAATGGCCAGGAGAGCAGCCGGATTGGTGAGTAAATATTTTTACTGAGCGCTATGGCAATTTGTTTTTTAGTGGCCTGGAAAGGTGGCCAGTATCCTCTCAGCACCGTAGGAGGCGAGTTCTTCGGCGCTGAGCCATTTCATGCCTTTTTTGATAAACATGGGGGCGTCAAGCAGGTTTTCCGACAGCGAGGTCTGGGTCTTGTTGTAACGCTTGCTCCAGACCACCATGCCGTCCGCTACCCTTATCAGCATAGTCAGGAAGGCCACCGATGCCGGCGATTCGGCTGTCATGGGCTTGCCCACCCTCTCCTCATAGCGCCACACCGTGCCGGTGACAACATAGTCGACACCCAGCTCCTTGCCAAAGCGTACAGCCACCTGGCGCAAGGTATCGCCGGCGGTCACCTCCAGCATCTCATAGGCCTGCCTGGCTGCCTGGCGCGGTACCACACGGTCGGCCAGTCTCTGGCGCATCAGTGTCTGATGGATCTGGGTCAGGGCTTCGCTGCCCGTCTCTTGTGGTGGCGGTTCAATAAAGCAGAGCTCGTTTAAGGGGCAGGAGGCTATCTCCTTGGCCGTGGTTTCAGCCTCAATGCGGCTGCGTGCGGCGCTAAAGGGCATGACGGCAAGAGAAGAGATGCTTATTTTCTTGGCCTCTGGGGCTGCAGCCTGGGTCGGCAGGCTGATGAGGCTTAAGGCCAGGCAGAGAGCGGCAACAAGACCTCGGTAACCATGGAATAATGGTGTGTTACTGCTTGTCTGGTTCATTTTCCACCTTCGGTGCAACGTTGAGGCATTTATAGCTGATCAGCCAAGAGGTAACACCTGAAGTTAGGTTCGGGCTGAGCAGCCGGGTGGTTCCCAGGTTTTTTATGGGAGAGCACGGTAAAATGTTTCATGGCACCCTTCTTTCCGTGAGGTGTGTGAAAATCAACTATGTCGCCATGGCCCTATTTTGTCATATAATGACTTGTGGCACAGGTTATTTGTTGGGGAAAAAGTAAATAGTAATTTTTTATGAGTATAATCATATGGTTGATGAAATCGTCCCACAACCTGGTCAGGAAACTGTCTCCAGGCCCTTAAAAAAGTGGCTTTGGCTTCTGGGCTTTATCCTGGTGATTGTTGGCTTTCTGCTTGCCGTGCCACCGGCCATCAAGTACGGCCTGCAGCGCTGGCTCCACCAACAGGGCAATGTGCAAACAGCCATTGACGATATTGATTTCAATCCCTTCACTGGTCGTTTTGAGCTGAGCTCCTTGCATCTATCTGGTGCCGGTGGTCAGCGTTGTGTTCTCGAAGCGATCCATTTTGATATTGCTGTACTGGCCCTTTTTAGGGGACGGTTTCAGGTGCAGGAGATCACCTTGGTAGAGGGTGATATTGATCTGACTGCCAACCCAAAGGGGGGCTGGGTGGTGGCGGGGGTGCCTGTTGCTGCAGCGGAGCCGGACGACTCAGGTGGCCAGACCACGAAGACTTGGTTGTGGGGCGTTGACAAGCTGCGCCTGCGGAATATCAAGGTTCGTTACCAACAGGAGAGCTGGCAGGAGGAGCTGTTACTCAGCAAGGTGGACGTTGATGGGTTTGCCACCTGGCAGGAACAAGGAGCCGGCACTTTCTCCCTGAGCGCCGGCAAAGGCGAAGGTTTACTTGACCTTAAGGGGAAATGCGCCTGGCGCCAGAGTGGTGTTGTTGTTGAAGGGGTGCTTGCGGCTGACAGGTTTCCGGCCCAAATCTTCCAGCACGTGCTTCCCCCTGATTTCACGAAGCTGCGTGGCTCCCTGACCAGCCGTCAACAGCTGCGCATCAGCGTGGCACTGCCTCTGGAAAAGAACAACATCGAGATCCACACAGCAGGTAAAATCCAGGCGGAAAAGCTTTTCTTTACTGGATATGGTCAGCATGTTTCCGGCAGCTTGGCGGCTGATATCGAATCAACCCTGAACTTTCTCAGTACTGATAGCTCGCCACAACCTATAATAAAAGCCAAGGCTGAAGCCACCCTGGAAGATGTTCTGGTCTATGATAGCCGTAAAAACCTGACCAGGGCCTCTGTTGACAGTGTGACCCTCAAAGGCCTGGAGGTCGTCAAGGATGAGGTGCAGATCAAGCAAATTGGTCTGGGAAGTCTCAAGTTGTTTCAGCGGCCTGGCCGATCTGCTACCAGCAATGACGGTCAGGGGTATATCATTGCCATGCCAGAGTTGAGGCTGGCTGATGTCAGCCTCAACAGCAAGCATGTCCTGCAGGTGATGGATATCAAGGGCAAGGACACAAAATGGTTTGTCGAGCGCAATCAGCAGGGGCGTGTGGCCATTGTTGACTGGCTGACCTCCCCTGTTCTTGAGAGCGGGGCAACCTCGAGCCCTCCTTTTATTGCCGGCGTCCGCCTTCAGGGCTTGCGCCTGCTCGGCAATAATACCCTTGAGCTTGAGGATCATTCTCCGGCCACCCTGTTCAGGGAGGAGCTGAGTTCCTTTGAGTTTGTCCTCGGCGCTGTTGATAGCCAGCAACCTGCCCAGCCCAGCCCACTTACCCTGCAGGCCTCCATTGGCCGTTACGCCAATCTCAACCTCAAAGGAACATGGTCACCCCTGGCGGACAGGCTGACCATGGAGGTCGCAGGCCGATTGGAGTCATTGCGGCTGCCAACCTTCAACCCTTATATTATCCAGTACTATGACTATAGCTTTAAAAGCGGCAATATTGATGCGGATATTGATTTTAAGGTCAACCAGGGGCTGGTCAAATCGGAGCTCAAGCTCCTGATCCAGAAAGTGGCTTACGAACGCCTCAAGGAAGGTCAGAAAAGCACCACAAAGAAGATCAGCGGCATGCCGCTTGATTATATGGTCGATATGTTGCGGGACAAGAAAAACAATATCAAATTGCACCTGGCTGTGGAGGGCGATCTCGACAATCCGGATTTTGACTATACAGGCGCCCTCCTGCAGGCAGGAGCGGCAACGGCAAAAAAAACAACGGTTTCCTACTTTGCTCCCCTGGGCGTTACCATGCTGACCGGTATTTCCCTGCCCATGGGCACGGCCTATGTGGCAGGGAAGGTTGTCAAGTGGGCTACCACTATGCGTTTTGAGCCGGTGTTGTTTGCCGCCAAATCAGCAAGCCTTTCCCGCGATGCTGAACACTACCTTGATACCATGGCAACCTTGCTCCTGGAGCGACCAGGAGTGGATATTGTCCTGTGCGGCAAGGCCATTGTGGCGGAAGGTGATGGGGGCCAGGCTGGCGGCGCGCTTTCTGCTCAGGAACACCAGTTTTTGATCGAGCTGGCAAAAAAACGGGCAGAGGCGGTGAAGGACTACCTGATACAACAAGGCGTAGCTGCCAATCGCCTGGTGATCTGCGCCGCGGATATCGACACGAGCGACAAGGCCCGGCCTCGGGTTGATGTGGCTTTGTGATCATATTACACCTCGGATTGGGTATGGCAAGCGCCTGTTTGCCGATCTCAGCAATGGCTTTGATCCAAAAATAGCGACATAGACTATGGAGGAGGGAAGTATGCAGAAAAGCTTACTTATAACCATCCGTGACACGGCAAGCTGCAGCCAGGGCGTGCGCTTTGTCAGCTCTTTTTTTACAAACCTGCAGAAGGTTGAGCTCATCCTCTTTTATGTGGTGCCCAAAAATGTCGAAGAACAGAGGGTCAGTGAGTTGTGGGATGATGCCAAGAGCGACAACATTGCCCTGCCGTCAGCAACGGAAAAGGCCTTTAACCTGTGCTCCAGCACTTTGCGCAAAAAAGGTTTTAGCGATGGTCAGGTCAAAAAGGTGGTGAGAAGGTCGCAGGCCGGCACGGTGCAGGACATCATTCAGGAGGCCAAAAACGGTTTGTACGACGCTGTTATCCTCGGCAAGCGCAGCACCTTGTTTATGGAGGATATTATCTGCGGCAACAAGGGCCATGAAATTTTGGAGAAGGAGCTGGCCAGCCCGGTCTGGTTTTGTCGCGATCCTGAGGAGGGCCGCAAAAATGTCCTGCTCTGCCTGGATGGTTCCGAGGCCGGCGAACAGGTTGCCGACCATGTCGGCTTTATCCTGCAGGGCGAAGAGCAGCACTCGGTCACCCTCTTTCACGTTGATAAAGGCCAGGCGCTGGATAAGGAGCAGATGTTTGCCAAGGCCACGGAGGTCCTTGCCTCCTATGGTATTGCCGCTGAGCGCATCCAGTCAGCTATGGTGAAATCTTTGCGCGGGGTGGCAGCAGCCATCCTGAGCGAGGCCGATAAGGGCAGGTATGCCGCCATTGCCATGGGCTCCACCGGTCGTACCGCCAAAAAGGGAGTGTATGACAAGATCATTGGCTCTAAATGCAAGAACCTCTTTAATGATATTGACAAGGCGGCCCTGTGGGTTGTCCCCTGAGCTTATTAAACCTCGAAGCTTTGGTGGATCTCTGGGATTTCGACATTGTTGAAACCGGCCCTGAGCCGCAGGTTTTCGGCGAGGGCAGCGGTAGATTCCTCCTCGCCGTGGACCACAAAGGTGTGCTGCGGTTTTTTCTCCATGGCCTCGGCCCACTCCATGAGCTCGTCCTGATCGGCATGGCCGCTGAAGCCTGTCATCACCTCCACCTTAGCCCGGACCTTATAGACCTCACCGTATATCTTCACGGTTTTTTCGCCGTCGACGATCCTGCGGCCCATGGTATTGGGGGCCTGCCAACCGCTGACCAGGATGGTGGTTTTGCGGTTACCGATCCGGTGCCGCAGGTGATGGAGGATGCGACCGCCCTCCATCATGCCGCTGGCGCTGATGATAATGGCCGGCGTCTGCAGCAGGTTAAGTTCCTTGGACTCCTGCACCGACTGGGTGTAATGCATGGTTTCAAAGCCAAAGGGGTCTGAGCTTTGCTTTTTTATGATGAATTTGCGTATCTCGGCATCATAGAGCTCCGGATGCAGCCTGAAGATTTCGGTGACCCTGGTGGCCAGGGGGCTGTCGACGTAGATCGGCATTTTGGGCATATCCTGTCTGAGGAACAGCTTGTGCAAGGCAAAGACCAGCTGTTGGGTGCGGCCCACGGCAAAGGCCGGGATGAGCAGCGAGCCGCCGCGCTCATGGGTGTTTCTGACGATCTGCTCAAGCTCGCGCTCCGACTCCTCGTAACCGGGGTGGGAGCGGTTGCCATAGGTGCTCTCCATGATCAGGATGTCGCTGCCCTCGGTATGGATAAACGGATCGTTAATAATGGGAATGCCCTTACGGCCGATATCGCCACTGAAGAGCAGCCTTTTTTTCTGATTGGTGGAGTGCTCGTGGATGTTGAGAATGATGTTGGCACTGCCGAAGAGGTGGCCGGCATCGGTAAGAACCACCTCAATGCCGTCAAAGAGGCGGTAGGGTCGGTTGTACTCGATACCGATGAACTGGCGCATGGCAGCGACGCTATCCTCTTTGGTGTAGAGGGGCTCAAAGGGGCGCTGGCCGTTGACTTTGCGCTTCTTGTTGACAAACTCCACGTCCTGCTCCTGAAGATGGGCGCTGTCCATGAGCATGACGGCGCAGAGATCGCGGGTGGCCGAGGTGGTGATGATATCACCCTCAAAGCCGTTCCGCACCAAGCAGGGGATATTGCCGGAATGGTCGATGTGGGCATGGGACAGGATAACGGCATCAATACTTTTGCCGGCACAAAAGCCCTTTCTGTTCAGCTCAAAGGCCTCCTTGCGCTTGCCCTGAAACAGGCCGCAATCAAGGAGGATGCGCTTGCCGTTGACCTCGATAAGATGCTGGGAGCCGGTTACGGTTTGGGCTGCACCGTTAAAGGTTATTTTCATCTCTCCTCCCCAGAAATTGATTCCGCAGGTTTGATGAGTCTCTGTTGAGCTCTCTTTATTATGTTAGGCAGATGCGCGACCGGCTGGCAACTAAAGAAAACAGTGGTAATTGCGGGGCCTTGCCCTACTGAGGCCCCTGGGCCGGATCAGCTTGACAGGGGGCAGAGATCTATGTGATGATACCTTTTTGAGAACAGAAAAAATTAAAGAAAATCGTTTGCTTAGCCGAGAAAATCAGCGATGAGCTCTTCCCAGCCCCCACAGACCTTCCTCCTTCTGGTCGCCATAATCGCCACAAAGATCAGGGCCGCCTTTACCGACCTGCTGCCCATCATCGGGGTTATTACCTTTTTCCAACTTGTTGTCCTCCGCCAACCCCTGCCGCAGTTGGGAGACCTCCTTGTCGGCGGCCTGCTGGTTGTTTTGGGGCTCAGTCTTTTTATCCAGGGGCTTGAGATGGGGCTCTTTCCCATCGGTGAGGTCATGGCCCAGGCCTTGGCCCGCAAGGGCAGCCTTTTTTGGCTGCTGGCCTTTGCCTTTGCCCTGGGCTTTTCAACCACGGTGGCGGAACCTGCCCTGATTGCCGTGGCCCGGGAGGCAGCCGAGATAGCCAGCCAGGGCAGTCTTATTGAACCGGGCGACAAGGCCATTCGCTCCTACGCCTTGGGCTTAAGGATGTCTGTTGCCGTCTCGGTGGGGCTGGCCATCCTTATCGGTGTTTTGCGGATTATCAGGGGCTGGCCCATTCATTATCTGATCATTGGTGGTTATGTGGTGGTCATGTTGATGACCATTGTCGCCCCTGAGGAGATAGTCGGCATCGCCTATGACGCCGGCGGTGTTACCACATCAACGGTCACCGTCCCACTGGTGGCTGCTCTCGGTGTTGGCCTGGCCACGGTAATCAGGGGGCGCAATCCCCTGGTGGACGGTTTTGGCCTTATTGCCTTTGCCTCGCTGCTGCCGATGATCTTTGTCATGGGCTATGGCTTGCTCATATTTTCCTAAAAGTGAGACGGAAAGGACATGGAATTTTTTCATGATTTTGGCCTCATACTGCTGGCAACCATCCGCGATGTGTTGCCGATTATGGTGCTCATCGCCACGTTTCAGCTTTTTGTCA
This sequence comes from Desulfurivibrionaceae bacterium, assembly GCA_041556375.1. Lineage (GTDB taxonomy): Bacteria > Desulfobacterota > Desulfobulbia > Desulfobulbales > SURF-16 > BM506. Next base: position 8,564 of record JBFFIS010000020.1, read on the forward strand.
TCCGCCAGCCCATTCCGCACCTGTCGCGGGTGTTGGTGGGCGTCATCTATGTGGTCTTGGGCCTGGCCCTTTTTCTGGCCGGTCTTGATAAAGCCCTGTTTCCTTTGGGGAAGATCATGGCCCAGCAACTCTCTGATCCGCAATTTATTTACGGCCATCAGGCAACCGTTGCCGAGGTGCGCTGGCAGGCCTATGGCTGGGTGTATCTCTTCGGCGCCCTGATCGGCTTTGCCACCACTATTGCCGAACCGTCGCTTATTGCCGTGGCCTTTAAGGCCAGCGAGGTTTCGGCCGGCACCATCAGCCAGTGGGGTCTGCGGATCACTGTGGCCGTCGGGGTGGCCTTTGGCATCAGCCTGGGCACCTTTCGTATTGTCACCGGCACCCCCCTTTATCAATATATACTGGCGGGCTATGTGGTGGTGATAGTGCTCACCATCTATGCCCCGAGGAGTATCATTGCCCTGGCCTATGATTCCGGCGGGGTGACAACATCAACGGTAACAGTGCCCCTGGTAGCAGCTTTGGGGTTGGGTTTGTCGGAGGCTGTACCGGGCCGCAACCCGGCACTGGACGGTTTTGGCCTTATCGCCTTTGCCAGTTTATTTCCGATTATCACGGTTATGGGCTATGCCCAGTATAGTCACTGGCTTGCCGGTCGCGGCAAAACTTCGCCAGCCAAGGAGGATGCATAATGAGGTTTAAGGTTATTTTAGCAAGCGTCAAAACAGATATTTCCGACAAGATTGTTGATGCCGGTAAAAAGGCCGGGGCCACCGGCGCCACTATTATTCCAGCCCGGGGTACCGGCATCCATGAGGCCAAAACATTTTTTGGCCTCAGCCTGGAGGCCCAGACCGACATCATCATGTTTCTGGTCGAGGAGCACATAACCCAAAATATTCTTGATGCCATTGGTGAGGCCGGAGAGTTTCATAAGCCGGGCACCGGTATAGCCTTTGTGCTGCCGGTGGAGCAGGTTATCGGTCTGGAAAGCCAGATTGAGCGCTTTAAGGAAGAGGTTCGGGAACAGTATTTTTAACACATGTATTTGAAGGGCTCTTCTGCAGGCGCCTTTATTTCCGGCACTGAGTGGCGGCACTGTGAATAAAAGAGCACATAACTTAAAGAGGTGAACCAATGAGTTCAGAAAAGACGCCCATTGTTCGGGCCCGTGACGTGATGCGCCCAGGATTGGCCAAGGTTGATGGTATGGCGACCGCCAAGGAGGCCGGGGCCATAATGCGCCGTGAAAATTTGACGGAACTTCTTGTGGAAAAGAGGCATGTGGATGATGCCTGGGGGCTTGTGGCGGTCCAGGATCTTATCCGTGGCGTCCTGCTTGCCGGCAGGTCATCAGAGGATGTCAACGTCTATGAGATCATGACAAAACCGGTTATTACCGTGCCGGCGGATATGGATATCCGCTATGTGGCCCGTCTTCTGCAGAGGGCCGGTATCCGCCGGGCGCCTGTGGAGCAGGGGGGAGAGCTTATCGGCATGGTGCTGCTCTCCTCGCTCATCTTGGATAATGAGTTGTTTTAAGTGTCGCTCATTCCGTCCATCCCAATGCCTGAAGCATGGGCACTTGGGCAAGCTTGATCAGCACTCCTCGTTTTCGCAGGTGATGTACTGTTCGTAATTGTCGATATAGATATCAGACAGGGTAAGAAAGGCGGTAATAATCAGGGGGCCGTAGATGATGCCGAGGATACCGAAGACCGCTAAGCCGCCGATAATGGAGAGAAAGACCAGGATGGTGTGCATCTGGACTTGGGTACCCACCAGTTTTGGTTTGAGGAGATACTCGACGCCCATGGAGAGGATGATGTAAAAAAGGGCCAGGGCAAGACCCTGGATGAAATGGCCTTGAATGATGAGGTAGACGGCCGCCGGTCCCAGCACGGCGCCGATGCCGACAATGGGCAGAAAGGCCATGATTCCCATGATACAGCCCCAGAGGATGGGAGAGGAAAAGTCAAGGAGGGCAAAGGCGAAGCCCCCCAAAACCCCCTGGATGACGCCGCAGATACCATTGCCCACCAGGATGGCCCCGGCAATGCGCTCAAATTTATCCATCAACAACTGATCATGGTTATTGGGCAGGGGGGAGAGGTGAAGAAGAAAGTTCACCAATTTTTCCCTTTCAATGAGGAGAAAGAAGATGATGAGAATCATCATCATGAAGTTGAGGATGAAGTTGAGGATATTGCCGGCCCAGATCGAGGCCTGGGTGTAAATAAACTTGGCTGCCGCAGTCCCGAACTCCGACAGGGCGCTGGTTACCTGGCCCATCTCCACCTCAAAGCCATAGCCCTCCAAGAGGTTGTCGATGCGGATGTAGATCGGGTTGTTTTGGATGTAGGCCGCAAAGGTCTCGGCGATGTTGGTGCCCTTGGTGACCTGGAGCAAATGGTAGGCCTCGGATGACAGGGCCACCACAAAAAAGATGAGCGGTACGAAAATAAGCAGGACAATGAGCGAGCAGGTGATCAGCGAGGCCAGGGATGACGGCATCTTGCTGTCGAAGAAATCGTAGACAGGCTTGGAGATGGAGGTCAAAAAATAGGAGAGGATCAGCATGGAGGCAAAGGGCCACAACAACCTCAGCAGCAGAAGCATGGAGAGGATGAAAAGCAGAATGAAATAGGTGAGCACCAGGGGGCTCGGTCTGCGTTGGGGCATGGCCAAAAACGTCCGGAATTACATTTTATTACTCAATGGCTGTTGTGCCAAGCATCTAAAACTATAACTATACCTTGAAAAGAGCAAGCTGCGGAGAAATAAGTTGTTTCAAAGGCGAAAATAATCAGCTATATTTTTTGCCTTTGAAACAACCTAACGAATTTCAGCGCCCAAAGAAGATGACAATCACAATCAAAAAAGCAGATCACTCTGAGCTCAAGGCCAAACCGGACGAAAACAATCTCGGTTTCGGCAACTATTTTTCTGATCACATGTTCGTTATGGACTATGTGGATGGCGCCTGGCAGAACAGCGTGGTCAAGAAATATGGTGATTTTTCCATTGATCCGGCCTCCATGGTTCTCCATTACGGCCAGGCGATCTTTGAAGGGCTGAAGGCCTATCGCGGCAAGGACAATAAGATCTACCTCTTTCGCCCCAAGGACAATCTGGCCCGTTTCAATCGCTCGGCCCGCCGGATGTGCATGCCGGAGGTTGATATTGACCTGGTTTATGAGGGTATCAAGAAACTCCTGGAGATAGATCAGCAGTGGGTTCCCTCGGCCCCAGGTGCCACCCTCTATATCCGCCCCACCATGATCGCCACCGAGGCCGCCCTGGGGGTGCGGCCCTCCAAGCGCTATATCTTCTTTACTATTTTGAGCCCGGTGGGTGCCTATTACCCTGAGGGCTTTAATCCGGTGAAGATTTTTGTCACCGACAAATATGTGCGGGCCGTGCGCGGCGGCGTAGGTGAGGCCAAGACCGCCGGCAATTACGCCGCCTCGATCATGGCGGCCATTGAGGCCCAGCAGCAGGGCTTCACCCAGGTACTGTGGCTTGACGCCTGCGACCGCCAGTCCATCGAAGAGGTGGGCACCATGAACATCTTTTTTGTCATTGGTGACGAGCTCATTACTCCGCCGTTGCTGGGCTCCATTCTCCCCGGTATTACCCGAGACTCGGTTTTGCAGCTCACCCGGGATTGGGGATTGAATGTCGTCGAACGGCCCATCACTATTGACGAGGTGTTCGAGGCCAATGAACAGGGCCGGCTCAAAGAGGTTTTCGGCAGCGGTACCGCCGCCATCATCTCGCCGGTTGGTTCCCTCTACTATAAGGGTCAGGAATGCCGGATAAACAGCGGCAAGACCGGCGACCTCTCCCAGCGCCTCTTTGATGACCTGCAGGCCATCCAGTATGGCTATAAAGAGGATCCCTACGGCTGGGTGGAGACTATCTGAGCCTCGAAAGCGCAGAAGGCTCTATGGTGCCGCCGGCATGATGTCTCGCGCGCAGAAGAAGCCTTCTTTGAGACGCCAAAGTCGCTGTTCGACATTCAAGATTCCTTGTTGTCGTTGCTGCCTTTATAACCCTGGTTCGCTGATTGCGAGCCAGGGTTTTTTATTGGTGACGGCCATAGGTATAGTAATTTTTCCTCATTACTCCAAAGAGTTATAGCTGGAGCCCCACGACTAAAAAAACTATTTTTTCTTCCGTTTTACTCCACGGTTTTGCTACAATAAATTCCCAGAGCCTAAATTTTGCGAGCAAGAGGGCCTTCTTGCTTCCCTATCTACGAGAGAAAAATGGACGAAAAAGGATTGTATATTCAGCTTTTTAGTATCCATGGACTAATTCGCGGCACCGGCCCGGAGCTGGGACGTGATGCCGACACCGGTGGCCAGGTCAAATATGTCCTTGAGCTTGCCAGGGCCCTGGCCGAAAGGGAGGATGTGGACCAGGTCGACTTGGTCACCCGCCTCATAGACGACAAGGCGGTCTCCAAAGACTACAGTCATGTTATCGAGCCCCTCTCCGCCAAGGCGCGCCTGGTGCGCATTGCCTGCGGCGGCCACCACTATATCCGTAAGGAGCTCCTCTGGCCCCATCTCCAGGATTTTGTCGATAACTCCATCCGCTTTATCAAGGACGAAAACAGGGTTCCTGATCTCTTTCACGGCCATTATGCCGATGGCGGCCTGGTGGCCATGGAGCTGGCCGCCGCCTTTGATGCCCCTCTGGTCTTCACCGGTCATTCCATGGGCCGTAATAAGATGGCCAAGCTGCTGGCCGACGGTATGAGCCATGATGAGATCGTCAAGCAGTACCATATCGATACCCGCATCCAGGTGGAGGAGGATATCATCAAGCGTGCCGATCAGATTATTACCTCCACCCAGCAGGAGATCGACAAGCAGTACGGCCTCTACGATAATTTCAAGGAGGGCAGGTTTGAGGTGATCCCGCCGGGGATCGACATGACCACCTTCTACCCCTACTACGATTCCCAGCTAGATACCGAACTGATGAGCGAGGAGGTCAAGCAGACCAGGGTGACCCTGCTGGCCGAGCTCAAAAAATTCTGGGCCCATCCGGAAAAGCCTTTCATCCTGGTGCTTTGCCGGCCGGATCACCGCAAGAATATTACCGGTGTCATTGAGGCCTATGGCCGCAATAAGGAACTGCAGGCCTTGGCCAACCTGGCCGTCTTTGCCGGTATCCGCCAGAATATCACCACCATGGAAGAAAATGAGCAGGCCGTGCTTACCGATATGCTGCTGCAGATGGACCGTTTTGACCTCTACGGCAAAATGGCCATCCCCAAGAAGCATGATTTTGCCACCGAGGTTCCGGAACTCTACCGCCTCTGCGCCGAGGCCAAGGGCGTCTTTGTCAATCCGGCCCTGGTGGAGCCCTTCGGCCTCACCCTGATCGAGGCCTCGGCCTGCGGTCTGCCCATTGTCGCCACCGATGACGGCGGCCCGGTGGATATTGTCAGCAACTGCCAGAACGGCATTCTGGTCAACGCCAAGGATTTCAAGGAGATCGGTTCGGCCATCCAGACCATCCTTGTTGATCCCAATCTCTGGGATCTCTACTCGAATAACGGCATCAACGGCGTCCTCAGCCATTACTCCTGGCAGGCCCACTGCCAGAAGACCATGGAGCAGTTTGAGCAGGTCTTCCCCGATCTGGTCAAGGCGGGAGGCCGGGGTGACGATACCCTGCCGGCCGCGGCCCGCAAGCCGCCCTCCTTTGGCAAGCGCCTCACCAGCCTTGAGCATCTGCTCATTACCGATATTGACAATACCCTGATCGGTGATGATAAAGCCCTGCAAAAGCTCCTGGCCCTGCTTGAGGAAAACCACGACAAGATCGCCTGGGGGGTGGCCACCGGCCGCAGCCTCGGCCTGACCCTGGACGCCATGACCGAGCATAATATCCCCATCCCCGATGTCCTCATCTGTTCGGTGGGCACCGAGATGTATTATGGGCCGGACCTGCGCACGGACAAGGGCTGGCAGCAGCATATCTCCTACCGCTGGCAGCCGGAAAAGATCAGAGAGATTTTAGACGAGGTGGAGTTCCTCTCCTTCCAGGAGGCCGAGGGCCAACGGAGTCACAAGATCAGCTATTATATGGCCGATGATTATGACTACCTGGCCTGGGTTCATAATGTCCTGGACGAGGCCAAGATCCACTGCGAGGTTATTTACTCCCACGGCCAGTTTCTCGATATCCTGCCGATCAGGGCCTCCAAGGGCAAGGCCATTGACTATGTTATAAGCAAGTATGGTTTCCCGCCGCGCTACGTCATGGTGGCCGGCGACTCTGGCAATGATGAGGATATGCTCAAGGGCCAGGCCCGCGGCCTGGTGGTGGGCAATTATGCCGAAGAGCTTGAGAAGCTGCGCGGCAAACCGCGCCTCTATTTCAGTGAGGACGAATATGCCGCCGGTATCATCGACGGCCTCCATCATTTCGGCCTGGTGTAACGGCAGAATTTTGTCGACAGTAGCCAGGTCTGTCGGTATGCCGTTCACTCCTCCTTGGCTTGGTCATTCCCCCCTTCCCGCTATTTCCTCTCTTCTTCTTACCCATACTTAGATAAA
>JBFFIS010000021.1:0-14417 GCA_041556375.1 Desulfurivibrionaceae bacterium
GCCGGGCTGCTGTTTGTCGCTCACCGCGCCTTCGCCTGAAATTTCGATGCGGGCATCGGCGATGTGGGAGGATTTGACCACATTGTCGGGTGAGATGTCGGCAGGGCGGACCAGGCCGGAGAGGATGATATGCTGGGTCTCGTTATTGGTTTTCACCTCGCGGTAGCCTTGGATGACCATGTTGCCGTCCATGGTGACATCGATGACCCGGGCGGAAATGGTCGCGGTCATGGTGTTGTCGCGGGTGGTTTCGCCGTCACCGGTGAAGTCGTTTTTCAGGCTGGCCCCCAAGGTTCTGCTGTTGGGAGTACGGTCGCGCATTTTGGCCCATTCGGCAAAACGAAAGAGGTAGGAGATGTCGCCGCTGACGCTGGAGTTGCGTGATGTCTCGGTGGTTGCCTCGCTCTTGGAACTGGCCGTCTCAACAATGGCCACGGTGACAATGTCTCCCACCTTGTGGGCTCGTTGGTCGCGGTAGAGGTCCATGCTGTGGGCCGAAAATATCGATCCTTCTTCCGGGGTCAGGCGCTCATTGTGGACCGGCGGCAGGGAATGGCGGGCCGGCAGGGCTGTTGCTGAATTCTGGCCCGGCGGTATGCAGCCTGCCAGACACCAGGCGATAAGGATAAGGCAATAGGCAGTTCTCATGGCGATTCTCCGTTAAAAATCAACTCGTACCAGACCGTAGCCAACAACTTGGGCGGTAATCATCTGGCGGCTGCTGAGGTTCTTGACCTGAACAATGTCACCCTCGGCTCCCTGGCTTCGGGCCTCGCCCTTGGTGGTGATCTGCATGGACTCGGTGCTGGCCGTAATGGTTACCAGGTCGCCGCGTTTCACCAGGGGTTGTTTCTCCAGGTATTTCTTGAGGAGGACGGTGCCGGGCTGCAGCGATGTCTTCAGGCCTTGGCCGACGGCCTCCTGGGGGCTTGTCACCAGCTCATGGGCGAACGAGGTGATGTTGCGGCGGACCACGCTGAGATCCTCTCTGCTGATGATGTCTCTGCGTCCCAGGCGGCGGCTGACAAGCACGACATCGCCGTAGAGCTCAAGGTTGCCGCGCATTTTCACCTTGCTCTTGGCAACGCCGTCTACCTTGATGAGCACTGAAATCGATTTTTGACCGAGATAGCGCTCGTGGTTCTGGTTGATCAGCTCATAGTCGATGGTGCCCATGGGTACTGTGGCGCTTGAGGGGGTGCTGGAAAAATTGCTGATCACCAGGTCCTCGGCCGGCCAGGGGCTGGTGCGGAGCAGGATATCGGTGAAGATGGCCTCCAGCTCCTCATGGTCAAGGGTAAGGGTGGCTGCCCTTGCCTGCTGGCCGAAAACAATAAGGAGCATCAACAGGGTGAGGACAAGGGAGGGTATGATGTGACGTATCTTCATGGGGCTACCCGGGTTATCTGACAAGGTTATTGGTTACTTCCAGGATGCGATCAGCGGTGCTGATTCCCTTGGAGTTGGCGTCAAAGGCCCGCTGGGTGATGATGAGGTTGACCATCTCCTCAGTGACCGAAACGTTGGACATCTCCAGGTAGCCCTGGGCCACGGTGCCGGCGGCATCGGTTCCCGGGTTGGCCTCGATGGGGTCACCGGAGGCCTCGGTGGGGATATAGTTATTGCCGCCAGTGGCCTTGAGTCCGCCGGGGTTGACAAAGGTGTGCAGGGTGAGCTGCACAGAGCCCAAGACCTGCTGGGCGGTATCCATGGCGGAAACCATGCCGGCCGAATCGATTTCCAGGTTCACGGTGCCTTCGGGGATGGCAAACTCCGGCTGCAGGCGGTCACCGTTTTGGTTGACGATATAGCCCTCGCTGTCCTTGGTGAAGGCGCCGGCCCGGGTGTAGTACTCGACGCCATCGCGGACGATCTGGAAAAAGCCTTTGCCCTCAATGGCCATATCAAGGTCGTTACCGGTTTGGCTGTAATCACCCTGGGTGAAGATCTTCTGGACCGCCGTGGTGCGGGTACCGAGGCCGACCTGGATACCGCTTGGTACCTGGCCGCCGCCAACGGTCTCGGCGCCGGCGGCCCGCATGTTCTGATAGATGAGATCTTCAAACTGGGCTCGGCTCTTTTTGAAGGCCGAGGTATTGACGTTGGCCAGGTTGTTGGAGGTAACGTCAAGCTGCAGCTGTTGGGCCTGCATGCCTGTCTGGGAGGTGTAAAGTGCCCGGATCATGGGAATCTCCTTGAAATAGTGATGTCTAGCTGTTTAGTCTGCCCACCCTGGAAATGGCCTTGTCGTCCAAGTCGTCGATGGTGCGCACCACGCGCTGTTGGGTCTCGTAGTCGCGGTTAAGGTCAACCATGGCGGCGAGTTCCTTCATGGTGCTGACGTTTGATTTTTCCAGGTAGCCCTGCTTAACGGTGAAATTCTGGGCCGGCTCTTCCTGGCTCTCTCCCTTGGCGACAAAGAGGTTTTGGCCCTGCTTCTCCAGGTCGGCCAGGTTGGCAAAGGTAACAACAGCCAAGGTGCCGACCTGCTGCCCATCAACGGTAATAGAGCCATTGTCGGCTACTGAAATGTTTTTGCCATTGACCAATACCGGGCCGCCGTCACCCAAGACCAAGTCGCCGTTTGGGGTGATGAGCTGGCCTTCGTTATTGCTCATGAACTGGCCGGCCCGCGTGTAACGCACACCGGCTGGGGTCTGGACCTTGAAAAAACCATCGCCGCCGATGGCAAAATCCAGGGCATTGCCCGTTTCCTTGACAACACCGGCCTGCATGTCGGTGATGTCGTGGATGGCCTTGCCGACCCGCTGATCTTGGTGGTCGGTGCTGTGGAGCATCTCCCAGAAGGTGATGTCCTCCTTCTTGTAGCCAGCGGTGTCAACATTGGCCAGATTGTTGGTGATCTGGTTGAGGCGCCTGTTTTGGGCCAGCATGGTTTCTGTGCTCTCAACAAGGCCAAGGCGGTTCTGGATGTACATATTTCCCTCCGGGTCACAGCCGCCATTGCTCTTTAGGGTAAGGATGGCTGTGACGGATTATTGACGTAAGTATGGCACTACTTCCAGTAATGCAATGCGTGTGCCATTGTCGTTGCTGGGGAGGTTGAGGGAGGGGTGATGTGGCGAGTGTCGCGGAAAAGCGCCATTTTTTAGGATGTTGCGCTGCTTGTTGCGGGTGGGGTGATGGTTTTCTGGCCCTGAAGGGGCAGGTGGGGGCGGAAGAAAATTCCCGGTTTGGTGTCTGAATTTTGACGTTGTGGAGATTATGCCGAGCCGGCGGCCTCGTTGGCCCGGTAGATAAAGGCCAGAATCTCGGCGACGATGAGGTAGGTCTCTGAGGGAATTTCCTGGCCGGGATCGAGTTTGGCCAGCACCTCCACCAGATCCTTGTCCTCATGGATAGGGATATTATGCTCCCGGGCCAGCTCCAGGATCTGCTCGGCCACCAGGCCCAGTCCTTTGCCGATAACTCGGGGGGACTTTTCCTTTTTAGAGTCGTAGCGCAGGGCAACGGCTTTTTTGCCGGGTTGTTTGTGGTCGGGGTCGGTCATGGGCACGGGGTAAATCGAGGCTAAAAAATTAGAGGAAAGGAATGCTCAACTTTCAGGGATCGGGTATGTTTTGTCCCTATGATACTCCAAGATATGCAGCCGGCAAAACTTATAAAAAGGTATAAACGATTTCTGGTGGATGTCGAAAGACCGGACGGTACGGTGTTAACCGTTCACTGTCCCAATACCGGTTCCATGCGGGGTTGTCTCAGCCCCGGCAACAGGGTGATGATCTGCCGTTCAGATAATCCCAAGCGTAAATATCCCTTTGGTCTGGAAATGATCGAGGTGAACGGCTACTGGGTGGGGATTAATACCATGCGCACCAATCACCTGGTCCGCGAGGCCCTGGAGAGCGGCCTTGTGGCCGAGGTGGGCCGGGTGGACGCCATTCAGGCTGAGGTCAAGGTCTCCGCCCACAGCCGCCTTGATTTTTTAGTGGTCAAGGGTGGGGAGAAGATCTACGTTGAGGTCAAGAATTGTACCCTGGTCGAGGGGGAGGCGGCCCTCTTTCCCGATGCGGTGACCGCCCGCGGCACCAAGCATCTCCAAGAGCTTGCCGATCTGGTGGCCCCGGGGGTGCGGGCTATGATATTTTTTTGTGTGCAACGCCAGGACGGCTCTTTTTTTGCCCCGGCCGACCATATCGATCCCCTTTATGCTGAGACCCTGCGCAAGGTGGTGGCTGGCGGGGTGGAGGTTGTCGCCTATCAGGCCCTGGTTCAGCCCACTGAAGTGAGAGTAGAGAATAGTTTGCAGGTGAGGTTAGATGTTAATGGATAGCAACAAGGAAAAAGCAGTTATTTTATTAAGCGGCGGCCTGGATTCAACCACGGTGCTGGCCATTGCCCGCGACCAGGGCTTTGCCTGTTATTGTCTGAGCTTTTCCTATGGCCAGCGGCAAAGTGTTGAGCTGGAAAGGGCGAAGATGAATGCCGTCACTATGGGGGCTGAAAAGCATCTGGTTTTGAACCTTGACCTTGATAAGATCGGCGGTTCTGCCCTGACCACCGATCTGGCCGTGCCGAAGATGCGTTCCGAGGAGGAGATTGGCCAGGGCACCTTGCCGGTGACCTATGTGCCGGCCCGCAATACCATTTTTCTCGCCCATGCCGTGGCCTGGGCTGAGGTCCTTGGCGCCTTTGATATCTATGTCGGCGTCAACGCCTTGGACTATAGCGGCTACCCCGACTGCCGGCCCCAGTTCTTGGCTGCCATGGAAGAGGTGGCCAACCTCGGTACCCAGGCCGGAACCAGCGTTGGCCGCCGTTTCCAGATCCATGCACCGCTGATGAAGCTCACCAAAAAAGAGATTGTCGAAAGGGGCATGGCCCTCGGGGTCGATTATTCCTGCACCCATAGCTGTTACGATCCCAATCCTGACGGCCTTTCTTGCGGCCGCTGCGACGCCTGTCTTTTGCGCCTCAAGGGTTTCCGTGAGGCTGGTATTGATGATCCTCTTTCCTATCAGAAGGGGGACGAATGAGCCTTGCCTTAAGCGACCTCGGCCCGTTGTTTATGGCCGGCCTGCCCGGTCTGGATCTTGATGACTCTACCCGTCATCTTATTGATACCTATGGGGTGAACCATTTCATCCTTTTTAGACGTAATGTCGACAGCGAGGAACAGCTTGGCCGCTTGAGTGGTGACCTTGTCCGCTATTGCCATGAGCGGGGTCTTGCTGAGCCCCTGATCTCAATTGACCAGGAGGGCGGTAGTGTCGCCCGCCTTCCTGAGCCCTTTAGCCAGTTTGCCGATGCCCGGACCTATGCCGACGGTCCCCATGCCCATCAGGATCTTAAGGACTATGTCCGGCTTTGCGGCCGGGACCTTCGCAAGATCGGGGTCAATATGAATTTTGCCCCGGTCCTTGATGTTTGTCCGTCAGGTCAGGGCTGCTTTATGGAACGCCGCAGTCTGGGGGCCGATCCTGCCCGGGTGGCGGAGCTCGGTTCCCTGGTCATTGCCGGCTTTCAGAACCAGGGGATAGCCGCCTGCGCCAAACATTTTCCCGGTCTGGGGGAGGCGGTTATCGACCCCCACCTCCAGCTGCCGGTGGTCGCTGATTCCTTCGAGAAAATCATGACCTGTGATCTCCTGCCCTTTCAGGCCGCCATTAAGGCCGGGGTCGCCTCGATCATGACCTCCCATGTTATCTACGAACATATTGACCCGGATAACCTTGCCACCCTGTCCTCCAAAATTCTCACCGATCTCCTTCGTGGTGATCTGGGCTATGACGGTTTGGTGGTCACCGATGATCTGGAGATGGGGGCCGTGGAAAACGACATGGGGGTGCCGGAGGCCTCGGTCCGGGCCTTTGAGGCCGGTGCCGACCTGCTGCTTATCTGTCATGATCATGGCAAGGTCAAAGAGTCGGTTTGCCGCCTGTATCAGGCCTGCCAGAATGGCATGGTCTCAAAAGAGCGCCTGCAGCAATCTTTTTTACGAATAAATAAGGTCAGTGCTTGTTTTCTGAGGAATGGTGATTAGTTTTTGAGTTAAAGGAAATTTTTCTTTGTTTTCCATGGCTTAGGTGGGAGGCAGAGAGAATGCTGGAACAGCAAAAGGTTTTTCAGTATAGTTTAATAAGGGGGGTAAAAGGTGATTTAAGGTCTCTTTTCCTCCTCTGTTTGAGACTTCCTAAAAGGAAGTCTTGATGTCACGGCGGCCTGCAGTGACAGGTCGTCACGACGTTCCATGGACATTGGAGAATGCTTCCACTGTCTAACTCATTATCAGGAGGTGTGTATGGAACTAAAGGTTGAAGGCTTGAATCTCAAGGTCAGAAACTCATGGCACGAGAAAATCGAAGAGGAAAAAGATCGCTTGGAAAGACACCATGCCGGTCTCGTCCATAATCTGCGGATTACCATTGAGCAAACGTCCTCGCACAAGGAGGGTGGGCATGAAGTACGGCTCATTGCCGGAGTTCCCAATGATACGGTGGTTGTTAAACGTAAGGGGGATTCGGTCCGGCCAATACTTGTGGAAGCCTTTGATACCCTTGGTCTACAACTGAAAGAGCTCCAGCGCAAACGAAGACAGAGTCATAAAAACCAGGAGGCAGGTGCGGTAGGTAGCGCCGGCCTTGGGGTGATTAAAAATGTCTCTCCCTATGAATCCTATGGGTTTATTCTTTCCGCCGATGGCCGGGAGGTTTATTTTCACGAGAATTCCCTCAAGGGCTTGGAGATAGACGAACTTGCCGAGGGCGATGCTGTCACCTTTGGTGAGACCGCCGGTGATAAAGGCCCCCAGGCCACCTGGGTGCGCACTGCCTAAAAAGGTGAATTGTTTTTTGCCTTTATTCTAAGGGCTGAATATTTTTAGTAGAAATCTACATCGGGCTTGTTTAAGGTTGCATACCTTAAATAAGCCCGTTTTTTATTGTCCCCCTTCGGTTTATGGCTTCCGTCGATCAAATGGGGAACGACAAATTCAAAGATGAGAATCATGCAACCAGTACAACCTCCCATTCCCGCCGAGTACCTGCAGACAGATGAAAAAACCCTTATCGCCCGGATCCAGGCCCGCAAGGAGGAACTGGCTGACCAGCTTCTCATTTTGGGCCACCATTACCAGCAGGAGGCCGTCTTCAGATGCGCTGATATGGCTGGTGATTCCCTGAAGCTGGCCAGGCAGGCGGCAGAGGCCAAGGGTGCCCGCTATATCGTTTTTTGCGGTGTTCACTTTATGGCGGAGTCGGCAGATATTCTCACCGAGCCTGACCAGGCCGTTTTTCTGCCCCATCTCGAGGCCGGCTGTCCCATGGCAGATATGGCCACGGTGGATGAGGTGGCCCTGGCCTGGCATGAGCTGGGCCAGATCTGTGATGTTGACCAGGTGGTGCCGGTGACCTATGTCAATTCATCGGCGGCAATCAAGGCCTTTGTCGGTGAGCGCGGCGGCTCGGTCTGTACCTCGTCAAATGGCGAACGGGTTTTGGCCTGGGCATTGGACAGGGGGGAGAAAATGTTTTTCTTTCCCGATGAACATCTGGGCCGCAACTCCGCCAAGGCCCTCGGTGTCGGTGATGATGAGATTGTCCTTTGGCAACGGGGCAAGCCTCTGGGGGGTAATAGCCCTGAGCAGGTTAAAAAGGCCAGGGTGCTCCTCTGGGATGGCTATTGCGAGATCCATATGGAGTTCAGTGCCGAGCAGATTGCTCAGTGGCGCCGCCAGGAGCCAGGTATCCAGGTCATCATCCACCCGGAGAGCAACTATGCGGCCGTTTCTGCCGCCGACCAGTATGGCTCGACGGAGGGTATTATTGCCGCGGTGCAGAATGCAAAGCCCGGCTCGGTGTGGGCCATCGGTACCGAGGTCAATCTGGTTAAACGCTTGCAGGCCCAACACCCGGATAAGACTATTCATCTTCTCGCCCCCACCTCCTGCGCCTGCACGACCATGGCCCTTGTTACCCCGGCCTCCCTGCTCTGGCTCCTTGATAATCTGGCCCAGGGCAAGATGATCAATCAGATCACCGTTCCTCCGGAGATAGCCGCCGGGGCCAAGCTCGCCTTGGACCGCATGCTTGAAATATAAAGTGGGGTTGGTATATAAGTAACCATGAGTCTTTGTCAGGCTGCTGGTTGGCGTTATGTAGAGACGTCTTTTCTTAATAGGAAATAAAGATATGTGTGGAATTGTCGGATACGTCGGGCCCCGTCGGATTGTGCCCATTGTCCTTGAAGGACTGAAACATCTCGAGTACCGCGGCTATGATTCAGCCGGCATTGTTTTTTTGGAAGAGGGGGGGCTGCGCAAGTATCGCAGCGAGGGGAAGTTGGCCAACCTTGAAGAGATCATGGATGATGTCGAGACCAAGAGTCGTATCGGCCTGGGGCATACCCGCTGGGCGACCCACGGCCCGCCCTCTGAAAAAAACGCCCATCCCCACAGCGACTGCACTGGTGAGCTTGTCGTCGTCCATAACGGTATTATCGAGAATTTCCAGAAGCTTCGTAAGGAGCTCCAGGCCAAGGGCCATACCTTTTCCTCAGACACCGATACCGAGGTCTTGGCCCACCTCATTGAAGAATATCTGGAGGATGATCTGGTTGCCGCCATCAGCCGGGCCCTGAAGGATGTCGAAGGCTCCTACGCCTTGGGCGTCATGTGGGCCAAGCAACCGGAAATTTTGGTGGCTGTCCGTAACCAGAGCCCCTTGGTTCTTGGAGTCAAGGAGGGCGGCGGTTCCTTTATGGCCTCTGACATTCCTGCCCTATTGCCCTCCACCAATCAGGTGATTTTCCTCGAAGATCATGATCTGGCCGTGCTCAGCCATGATGATGTCAAGATTATCTCCCTGGAGGATGGCTTGCCGCGGCATCGCGAGGTGCAGGAAATTCTCTGGAACGCCGGTATGGCCCAGAAGGCTGGCTATCGCCATTTTATGCTCAAGGAAATTTTCGAGCAGCCCCAGGCCATCTTAAACACCTTCCGCGGCCGCCTCGACCCGGAAAGCGGTGAGGTGAATTTGGCGGAAATAGGCCTTTCCGACGATGAGATCTGTAAGTTTTCCCGTATTTCTCTGGTGGCCTGCGGTACCTCCTGGCATGCGGCCCTGGTGGCCAAGTACTGGCTGGAGAAATGGGTCGGTATTCCGGTGGAGGTGGATATCGCCTCGGAGTTTCGTTATCGCCGCCTCCTGTTGGGGCCTGATGTTCTGGTGATTCCCATCTCCCAGTCCGGCGAGACGGCTGATACCCTGGCCGGACTGCGCCTTGCCAAAAAAATGGGGGCCAAGGTTATTGCCATCTGCAATGTGGTGGGCAGTACCATTACCCGCGAATCCCACGGCACTATCTACACCCATGCCGGTCCGGAGATTGGCGTTGCCTCCACCAAGGCCTTTACCAGCCAGCTTACCGCCTTTTTTCTCCTGACCCTCTATCTGGCCCAGGTCCGCAAAACTGTCGATGCTGTTGCCTTAAAAGAGCTGGGCCGCGGTCTGGTAGAGCTCCCTGCTGTTATTGAGGAGGAGCTTCCCCGTCTCCATAAAGAGCTTGAGGCCCTGGCCGAGGACTTTGTCCAGAGTCGAGATTTTCTCTATCTGGGGAGGGGGGTGAATTTCCCTATTGCCCTTGAAGGCGCCCTAAAGCTCAAAGAGATCTCCTATATCCATGCCGAAGGCTATGCCGCCGGTGAACTCAAGCATGGGCCCATTGCCCTTATTGATAAGGATATGCCTGTTCTGGCCCTGGTTCCACCCGATGATGTCTACAGCAAGGTGGTCTCCAATGTTGAAGAGGTCAAGGCCCGTCACGGTCGTCTGATCTTGGTGGGCAGTGCCAGCGATGAGCATCTTTTTGCCCTGGCCGATGATCTGATTGCCCTGCCCGATGTCCATCCTGAGATGCATCCGCTTCTCTACTGTATTCCCTTGCAGATTCTCGCCTATCATATCGCCCACCTGCGCGGCTGTGATGTTGATCAGCCCCGTAATCTGGCCAAGAGCGTTACCGTGGAATAGGCGCCATCTTTATGGCTGAAACCTGAAAAATAGGTAGCTCCTGGGATTGTCAGTCGCCTGCAGGTCGACTATGATCACCAGGAGCTTTTTTTGAGCAGGAGGCAGCAGGTTTCACTGCCTTCTGCTAATACCTTTATTCTTACACCCTGTGGGCCCGGGCCATGAGCAAAACAATCCATTTTATTCCTGATAATGTGAAGATCACCGTCGACGATGGTGAGAATCTTCTCGCTGCCGCGGCCAATGCCGGTGTCTATGTGCCTGCCTATTGCGGCGGTGATGGGGTCTGCGGCCGTTGTAAGGTGCGGATTAAGGAAGGCGAGGTTGACTCCGGGGCCAGCTCTACCCTCAAGGCCGAGGCCTATGCCCAGGGCTGGCGGCTGGCCTGCAAGAGCAAAGTGCTGACTGATCTTGTTGTCGAGATGCCGCCGGAAAAGGGCCGGGACGGGAAGATCCATACCCGCAAGCCCAAGACGACCCGGGCCATCTCTGCCCGCTCTCTGGATGCCTTGATCGGCAAGTGGGAGGTGTCGCCGCCGGTTCTTAAGCGGTTTTTGAAGCTGCCGCCCCCAACCATGGATGATAATATCTCCGACCTTCAGCGTCTGCTGCGGGGTATTAAGAAGGGCTGTTTCGACTGTGCCGAACCCACCTATGATCATCCCCAACTTCTCCAGGAGTTGCCCTTTATCCTGCGTGAGGCCAACTGGGAGGTCACTGTTATCCTGCTGCGCGGTAAGAGGGAGGAGGAGCCTGACCGTATCATTGCCGTCGAGCCCGGCGACACCACCGATGCCCTCTATGGTCTGGCCGTGGATATCGGCACCACCACGGTGGGCGGCCTGTTGATGGATCTCAACTCCGGCAAGGTGCTGGCCGAGGCCTCGGCCTATAACGCCCAGATTGCCTATGGTGAGGATGTTATCTCCAGGATCATCTACTCCCAGCGTTCAGGCGGTCTGAAGATCCTCCAGCAGAAGGTGGTCTATACCATTAATGAGATTATTGAGAAGGTCTGTCGGGAGATGATCATCAGCCCCAGTGATATCAGTTATATCATGGCGGCCGGTAATACCATCATGAGTCATCTGCTTCTCGGCATTGATCCAAAGTACCTGCGCGAGGCCCCCTATGTGCCGACCTGCAGCCAATTCCCGTTGACCAGGGCGGCTGATCTTGGCGTTTTGGCCCATCCCTCGGTGCGTCTCTTTCTCTATCCCTCGGTGGCCAGTTATGTGGGCGGCGATATCGTCTCCGGCGTCCATGCCTGCCAGATGCATAAGAGTCCGAAGATCACCCTTTTTATCGACATCGGTACCAACGGTGAGATCGTCGTCGGCAACGAGGACTGGATGATGTGTTCGGCCTGTTCGGCCGGCCCGGCCTTTGAGGGGGGCGGCATCGAGTGTGGTATGCGGGCCTCCTCCGGCGCCATTGAAAATTTTCACATCAGCCCCGACACCTTTGAGCCGATGATTATCACCATCGGCCGCACTAAGCCGCGGGGGATCTGCGGCTCCGGTTTGATCTCCATTGTCTCGGAGCTCCTGGAGGCCGGAGTCATTGACCAGCAGGGCAAGTTCAATCGCCGTATCGAGCATTCCCGTATTCGCCAGGGAGACAGCGGCTATGAGTATGTCCTGGCCTGGGAGAAGGACACCCTGGTGGGCCATGATATCGTCATCAGCGAGGTGGATATAGACAACCTCAACCGCGCCAAGGGTGCCATGTATGCCGGTTATCAGACCCTTCTTGAGGCGGTGGGCATGACCTTTGACGATCTCGACAGGGTCATCCTGGCTGGTAATTTCGGGGCCTATATTGATCTGGAGCGGGCCATCTGTATCGGTCTTCTTCCCGATGTCGACCGCGAAAAGTTTTACTACCTGGGCAATGCCTCGCTGCTTGGGGCCCAGATCAGTCTCGACGATCATAAGCGTTTCCGGGAGCGGGCCGTGGTCGGCCAGCTCATCACCAACATAGAGCTTGCCGAAAACACCGAGTTTATGAATCACTACATGGCGGCCCTCTTCCTGCCCCACACCGATATGAGCCTTTTCCCCAGCGTCAAAGACAAACTGCCCAAGGGTGACTGATGGAGATCCAGCCGGATCTATCTCTATGTCTCCTGCCCCAGCAGCCTGGAGGTGATCTCGCTCCTTGTCTGGAAGCCCTCTTTGCCTGCGCCGACCCGCTCTCCCTGGAGATTTTTGTGCCCTGGGGGGCCGAGTGCGGTGCCTTTCATGATTCTTCCCGCCTTCATTTTGTCGATCTGTCGACCGCCGCGGCCAGCTCCTTGGTCGGAGAGGCCTGGGGCCATGCCCGGGGTCGTTATGTCGCCCTCTGGCAGAGTGGCGTCATGGCCAGCCCGGCCAGTCTTTTTACCCTGGTGGAATTCTTGGATGACCATCCCGATGTTGCCGTGGCCGGACCCCGGTTTTTTACCAGCCAGGGCGATATCTTGGCCACCGCCTTTAAGAGAAGGACGCTCTTACCCTGGGCTGACTCTGTAATGCCGGGTTGGGACGGCCTGGCCACCATGCCGGTGGACTGGCTGAGTGGCGCGGCCATGGTCATGAGTAGTCTGGCCTTGGCGGACATTAAGCTGCCCCAGGGCAGCCTGGGCAGCAGCTGGGAGCGCCGCCTCTGTCAGCGTTTGCAGGCTCAAGGCTGGCATATCTTTTTTGTCCATGTGGCCCGGGTGGTGAGTCCCCAAAGGTTCTGTGAGCCTGCCCCCCTCTGGCAGCGCCTCAAGGAAGATTGGCGCCGAATGGTGGCAGTTCTCTCTGATAGGTAGTTTTGCCGACAAAAAATAGGCCGAAAAGCACGCTAAATCAGTTTATTGTTATAATTGTTGACATTAGAAGGGCAAAACGCTAATTTCGCTGTTTCGATGTCCTTTATCTGCCCGGCAGGGCGGCACATCTGTTGCCGGGGACTCGCGCAACAACTGTATAAATACCCTTTTTTATAAAATATATTATCAATCTAAGGGGTGTCTTGAAGGAAAAGGCAATTTTTTCAAGGCGGCCTGAAATAAGAGGAGAAGTTGGGATGGGACAGGTAGTACTCGCGATTGCTGAAAGTATCAATATTATGGGCACGAGAAGTGGTAACGCTATGAAAGAGCGCATTCCCGGTCCTGTTCAGGAGATGGCCCGTGAGGAGACCGCTGCCGGCGCTTCCTATCTTGATCTTAATATCGGTCCGGCCCGGAAAGATGGCACCGAGCTTATGCCGTGGATTGTTGAGACCATGGAGGCGGCCATTGATACGCCGCTCTGTCTTGACACCACCAACACCGATGCCATGGCCGCCGGTTTCAAGGTTATCAAGAATAAAGAGGCCGCCATCATGAACTCCATCTCGGCTCAGCCTGAGAGGATGGAGAAGCTGATTCCTGTTGCTGCCGAGGCCGGCTGTAATGTTATCGCCCTGCTCTGGGGACCAGACGGTATGCCCCGTGACTCCAACGAGCGCGCCTCCATGTCCGTTGAGCTGCTCATGGCCCTTAATGAGGCCGGCATTCCCAACGAGCGTATCCTTTTTGACCCGATCGGTACTCCGATCACCCTGGGTTCCGATCAGATCATGTCCGGTCTTGATTTCATGGAGATGCTCAAGGAGATCGCCCCGGGCGCCGGTTCCACCGTTGGTCTGTCTAACGTCTCTAACGGTGTTGCCGAGCATCTTCGTAAGCATCTTGACCGGACCTACCTCATCATGCTGATGAAGACCGGTATTACCACCGCCATTGTTAATTCATACGATAAGGAGCTCATGGCCATCTGTAATGGTGAGCGTCAGTCTGATGTCGACATGGTTCATGCCATGATGGACGGCAATGATCCTGATCCATCCACCCTGTCTGGTATTACCCTTGAGCATTATAAGACCTATAAGGCTCTTTCCGGCCAGACCATATTTAGTGAGTCCTGGCTCGAGTTATAAAGATCCCGGCTCGCATAAGTTTTTTTTTTAAAAGGGGCCTTGCAAGGCCCCTTTTTTTGTTGTTTGATCTCATGTGGAGGTCTGGAAAATGACGGATGTACCCTCACACCACATGATCTACGGCCATTGCACCGATTATATCACCGGCGAAAAGCTGGTGGATACCGATGACGAGCGCTTTCGCCAAGAGCTGGCGCGAACCATGGTAGAGGAAAAGGGCTGGGCCAAAGAGGATGTTGAGATGCGCCTTGGCATAGACACCCTCTTTAATAAGCAGTTTGTCAGCTCGAAAATCACCATGGCCTTGAGTCTGGCCGGCAAGCGCTGTCTAATTCTCCGCTATGCCCCTGGCTCCCTGGTCACCCGTGAGCGTTCGACATTGGCGGCGGCCCGTGTTTTGGATGCCAATTGTCAGATTCCCCTGGCCGTGGTGACCAATGGTCGGGATGCTGAGCTTCTTGACACCTATAGCGGTGA
>JBFFIS010000022.1:0-14365 GCA_041556375.1 Desulfurivibrionaceae bacterium
CGGGTGGCCTGGCCGCCCTTGCTCTCCCTGACAAGCTGGAAGGCCTGGACCTAGCGCAGGGTCTCGTTGACATTACGGCCCACCGGCGGGGTGAGGATCTCGCAGCCCTGGAGAACGCCATCAGGGTCGATGATGAAACGGCCCCTGGTCTCAACGCCGGTATGACCTTCTTCTGCCATAGATTCTTCCTGTTAGTAGTATCCACCCCTTGCATATTGTTTATGTGGCCATAGGAATGGTTATAAAAAAATGTTTGCGTGGATTAAAACGGCAGCTCTTGCCACTCTCTTTTTTGGGCTTTGGCCACCAGATGGTTGACCAGAAGTCCGTCATAAATATTGATCCCCCGGTACAAGGCCCTGTCCTCCATGGCCGCTGTTTTAAGACCCTTGGTGGCCATGGCCAGGCAATAGGGCAGGGTGGCATTGGTGAGGGCGAAGGTCGATGTCCAGGGCACGGCGCCGGGCATGTTGGCCACGCAGTAGTGGAGGATGCCATCTACCTTAAAAACGGGGGCGGAATGATAGGTGGGGCGGGATGTTTCCAGGCAGCCGCCTTGGTCGATGGCGACATCGACAATGACCGATCCTTTGGTCATCAGGCCGAGCATGGCGCGGCTAATCAGTTTGGGCGCCCGGCCTCCGGGGACGTAGATGGCGCTGATCAGCAGGTCAGCCTTGCCTAGTTCATTTTCAAGGTTTTGCTGGTTTAAAGCCAGAGTGGTGAGACGGCCCCGGAACAGCATGTCAAGGTCGGCAAGTTTCCTGAGGTTGCGGGCCAGCATGGTGGTTTTTGCTCCCAGGCCGATGGCCATCTGGGCGGCATTAATGGCCACGGTGCCGCTGCCAAGAATAGTGACATGGCCTGGGTCAACACCGGGAACCCCGGCCAGCAGCACGCCGCGGCCACCCTCCTCCTTTTCCAGGAAACGGGCACCCTCCTGGATGGCCATGCGGCCGGCCACCTGACTCATGGGCGACAGAAGGGGCAAAAAGCCGTTGTCAAGCTGGACAGTTTCATAGGCTACGGCCCGCACCTTACTTTTTAACAGGCTGGACGTAAGTTCCGGGGCTGGGGCCAGATGAAGATAGGTGAAGAGAATCTGGCCTGGCTCCAGAAGGGCCAGTTCCGGACCCAGGGGTTCCTTGACCTTCATGATGAGCTTGGCCAGGCCATAGATTTCGGCGCCATTAGAGCAAAGGTCGGCACCGGCAGCGGCATAATCTTTGTCACTGATGCCGCTGCCCATACCGGCGCCTTGCTCAATGAGGACGCTGTGACCGGCCTGGACCAGGGCCTTGACCCCGGCCGGGACAATGCCGACGCGAAATTCCTTCTCCTTGATCTCCTTGGGTACACCTATGAGCATAATCCCCCCTCTGCAGAGCTGGTCTTTTGAAAATTCTATATGGCCTGGGGCCACAACTCAAATCTTTTAACACTTGGCGGAGGATTAATTATTGCAGGGATAAGGTCTGAACCTGATTTTGGGGCTGAGCATAGCCAGCCTCTAGCTTGACTTTGCATGCCGGCTTAAGGCATCGTGATGATATGAAAGAGTTTTTTGCCAGGCTCGTCAAATATGTCCGTTGTAATATGTAGTCAAGGTGCATAAGTGAAATATCTAATCGCAATTATCTTTGTAGTCGTGTTTGGTCTCCAGCCTGCTGTCGGCCAGGAGGCTTTTGTCGTCAACACCGGTTTCACCCCTCCGGTTTCCACCTACTTTAGGGCGGTGATGGAGGAGGCCTTCAGACGGCTGGAAATACCGCTGGTTTTTCAAGAGATGTCGGCGGAAAGGTCCTTGGAACTCGTCAGCCGCGGCATTGACGATGCTGAGTGTTGCCGCATTCCTGAGGCCATTCGCGCGGACTATCCAGACCTCATTTCTGTGCCCGTTAGTTTTTATGCCGCCACCTTTTCCGCCTTCAGCAAAGATCCAACCATGGCAATCAACACTTGGCAGGACCTCAAACCGTATAATGTCGGGGTGGTCACGGGCTGGAAGATTCTGGTCGACCAGGTGGCCCTGGCCGAGCCGGCAGGCTACACCAGGGTGGATACCCCGGAGGCCCTTTTTAAGATGCTGGCCCTGGGTCGTATCGATATTGCCACCTTGGGCACCCGCAGTGGCCTGATGACCATCAAGAAGCTTGGTCTGGATGGCATCCATGTCCTAGAGCCGCCATTGACTGAAAAGAAACTCTATATGCAGATTCCTCAACGCCATGCCAACCTGGTGCCCAGGATTACCTCAGTCCTCCAAGGTATGGAGACTGATGGCACCCTGGCCCAG
The DNA here is from genome assembly GCA_041556375.1 of Desulfurivibrionaceae bacterium. GTDB lineage: Bacteria > Desulfobacterota > Desulfobulbia > Desulfobulbales > SURF-16 > BM506. Next base: position 2,297 of record JBFFIS010000022.1, read on the forward strand.
CTTAGATCCGTGCTTGTTGGGAATATCGAGAAGTAAAGAATTTTTTCCGGGAACTCTTTTTTTTTGTAACTATATGAACTTTCGAAAAAATAAAATCGCCAAACGACTTTTTCTCTACCTCTTATTTTTTAGTGTCCTCCTCACCGTGCTCTTGGTGGCCACCCATGTCGCTTGGGAGTACAACAAGGAGGTGGCTGGCATCCATGCTCGTCTTGAGATTGTCGAGGCCAGCAGCGTCGGGAGTATTAAGAATGGTCTCTGGACTCTGAACGATAAGGCCGTTCAAATTCAATTGGACGGTATTGTCAGTCAGCCTGATATTGCCTATGCCGTTGTCAAGAATAAGAATGAGACTCTTCATGCCGCAGGTTCCTTGCCTGATGGTGAGTTTATTCGCCGGGAGTATCCCCTTGTTTATGGTTACCGTGGCCAAGACCACCAGCTTGGCACCTTAGAGGTTGTGGCCTCTCTAGCTGATGTCAAAAGTCGCATGGGTGAGCAGACCACCCATGTTCTCATTATTGAGGCCGTAAAAACATTTATGGCCGCCATTTTCATTTTTCTTGTCGTTCAGTTCATCATAACCCGCCATTTGGCCAGGCTGGCCGATTATGCCCGTGCTTTTCGCCTTGGCGATCTTCCTGAGCCGATGCATCTTGAGCGGTCAAGCCGGATGTTGCGCGGTCCAGATGAACTGGACCAGCTTACCCAGGCCATCAACGACATGGGCAGTACACTCCAGCAAACCTATGATGAACTTATGGCGAGTAATGAGGTGCTGGTCCGGGCCCAGCATGTTGCCCATATTGGTAATTGGGACTGGAATCTGGTGACCAATGTCACCACGTGGTCGGAAGAGCTCTGCCACATTGTCGGTATTGCGCCGGAGGCCTATGACGGCACCTATGAGATGTATCTGAGCTGTATCCATCCTGACGACAAGCAATACTTTAAGGATCTTACCGCCAGTATTATTGCCAAAAAGGCCTCTCACCATGCTGAATACCGAATTGTCCGCCAGGATGATGGCCAGGTGCGCTATGTCCAGGAGGATGGCCTGACCACCGTCGATGAGGCCGGAAATATTACCAATATTTTGGGGAGCATCCAGGACATCACCAGCCGCAAGCAGGCCGAAATCGAATTAGCAAACTCTAAGGCCCTGCTGGAGTGTCTCTTCGACTCCATTCCTGATCTGATTTTTTACAAGGATAAAAACAGTGTCTACCTGGGGGCCAATCGCTCTTTTTGTGAGTTTGCCGGGTACCACGAAGAGGACATTGTCGGCAAGACTGATTTTGATTTCTTTCCCAAGGATACCGCGGTTTTTTTTAGGGCCAAAGACCGCAAAATGCTTGAGGGCGGTAAGCCGAGAACCAACGAGGAATGGGTCGATTATCCCGATGGCCGCCGTGTCCTTCTGGAAACTCTGAAGACCCCCTACTATGGCCCTGATGGCGAGGTGTTAGGCCTGATCGGCATCAGTCGTGATCTGACGGTAAGAAAGCTTATGGAGGTCCGCCTGGAAAAAAGTGAGGAGAAGTTCCGGCAGTTGGCGGAAAATATCCAGGAGGTTTTCTGGATTGTTTCCCGGCACAGTAAGGCTCTGCAGTACGTCAGTCCTGCTTATGAAACCATCTGGGGAAGATCCTGCCTTAGCCTTTTTGACGATCCCATGGCTGCGCTGGAAACCATTGTCCCGGAAGATAGGCAGAGGGTGAAGCAGGCCATCACTGACAACCCTCTGAAGAAAATGTACCTGCCGGAGTTCAGAATTAGCCGTCCTGATGGCAGCAGGCGCTGGATTTCGGCCAGGATCTTTCCTGTCCATGATGCCAAGGGCGAGGTGTATCGTTATGCTGGTATCGCCGAGGACATCAGCTCCAGGAAGCAAAGCGAGGATGCCCTGCGCCAGTCCCAGAAGATGGAGGCCATGGGGACCTTGGCCGGTGGCATTGCCCACGATTTTAATAATATTCTCACCGCCATTTTGGGTTATAGCGAATTGGCATTGCTCCAGCTACCGGAGGACAGTTCGGTTCGAGACAGTCTGGAAGAGGTCAGGCAGGCCGGCAACCGGGCCAAGGACCTGGTCAAGCAGATTCTCTCCTTTAGCCGCCGAAGTGATGTCAGCCGTTCGCCGCAAGAGCTGACCGTACTGGTGAAAGAGACCTCGAAGATGCTGCGGGCCACTCTGCCGGCTAATATCGTTATTGAGCAGGATGTTGATTCTGAGTGCGGCCTTGTTATGGCCGACATCACCCAGATTCATCAGGTGTTGATGAACCTCTGCACCAATGCCGCCCATGCCATGGAGGAGCATGGCGGCACTCTCTTTATTGGTATCCATCAGGTATCTTTTGCCAAGAATAACGGGGCCCGTCCCCAAGAGTTGCCACCTGGGAACTATGTCCAGCTCACGGTACGCGATAGCGGCCAGGGTATTCCTCCTGAGGTTATGGAGCATATTTTTGAACCCTATTTTACCACCAAGGAAATGGGGCGCGGTACCGGTTTGGGGTTGTCGGTGGTCCACGGTATTGTTGCCGGACATGACGGGGTGATTGTTGTTTCCAGTACCGTTGGTGAGGGCACCTGCTTTGATATCTTCTTTCCGGTGGTGGCGGCTACGCTGACGGCGCCAGCGGTAGAGGATGAGCTGCCCGTCCCCGGCAGCGAATCGATCCTCCTGGTGGATGACGAGGCGGCTATTATTAGGGTTGGCGAGAAGATGCTGGCAGACCTTGGTTATCGGGTTACCGTTGCCGGCAGTGGTGAAGAAGCCCTGGAAAAATTCAAGGCGGAGCCGGCGGCTTTTCAGGTGGTGATCACCGATCACACCATGCCGGGGATGTCGGGCCTTGAGTTGACCAAGGAGCTTTTAAAGATACGTCCTGATCTGCCCATCGTCATGTGCACCGGTTATAGCGCCAGCGTTTCGGCCGAAAAGGCCAAGGAGGCCGGGGCCAGAGAGTTTGTCATGAAGCCCCTGTCTGTCCTCGAGCTGGCCAAGGTTGTCCGTTCCGTCTTGGACACAGAGTAAGATCCCCGGACCCAAGTTCAAGAGGGCTCAGCTGGTGAGGATGCGGTACATGTCCGGCATCCGGCGGGGCAGCTTCTTGACATCGTCTATAAAGAGGTAGTTGACCTCACCGAAGAGATGGGAGATATACTCCTGGGCCTTATGGTCAATGGTGATACAGAAGGGATGGATGCCATTGTTCTTGGCCTCAATCAGGGCGTGCCTGGTGTCTTCAATGGCGTACTCGCCCTTATAATCGTCATAGTCTTCCGGCTTACCGTCCGTGAGGATGATAAGCAGCCGGACCCGGGCCTCCACCTCGGAGAGCATCTTGCTGAAATGGCGGATGGGTGGCCCCATCCTGGTATAGTCCTTGGGGCCGAGAGCGGCAATGCGGCCCTGCACCGTTTCATTGTAATGCTCATCCATCTTCTTGACCCTGAAGACTTCGCTACGGGTACGGCGCATGCCGGAGAAGCCGTAGATGGCGTAGCGATCACCCAGACTCTCCATGGCCTCGGCCATGACCAATAATGATTCCTTGATGGCCTTGCCTACCCAGCCCTCGGTGGACGACGACATGTCCACCAGAAAGAGGGCGGCGATATCGCGCTGGTCGCGAAGCTGGCGGACAAAGAGACGTTCCGAGGGCGGCAGGCCGGCCTTATGGTCGGCCACGGCCTCGGTGAGGGCGTCAAGGTCGATGTCGTCACCGTCGCGCTGTCGTCCGACAAAGCGGTGATGGCTACGCATCTGCTCAAACTGCCTCTTAAGCTGTTTGATGACGCCGCGATGTTCGGCCAGCGCCGTGCTGATAAAGGTGCCGCCGCTGGGCTGGATATCCTTTTCGAGAAGATGGCACCAGTTATGGCGAAAGCCCTGGCGCCGGAAATCCCATTCGTCATAGAGGAGAGCGCCCTTGAGGGCGGTACCTTCCTGGGCGCCGGTGTTGAGATGCGGTTCGTAGCTGCGGCCGGCGGCCATCTTTGCGGCACTGTCCAGGTAGAGGAGGGGCAGATGGCCCAGATCGTCCATGATCTCGCGGCCCAGCTCCTGGAGTTTGCTGTCCAGGCTGATTTTTTCATCATCAAGCTGGACATGGCGAATAACCCGGTCATAATCGGCCTCCATCTCCTTACTTTCATCCTGTTCTGAGGGCAGACGCAGGCTGAGGTTGGCGCCGCTGTCTGGTTGCTGGGGGCTGGCCGCCGGGCTTGACTCCTGGGCCAGGGCCTCCTCCTTTTTTTTAGCCACAGAGGGCAGGATACGGATGGACAGCGCCTCAATAAACTGCTGCTCTACCTCCTGGCGCCGGGCCAGGCGGCGGCTATGGGCCTCTTCGATATTGATGCTGCCCTGGAAAAATGGTGGTGGGGCCAGATTCTCTTCCTTTTCTTCTCCATATTCGGCATATATCCGCGCCGTATCAATAAAGATTTGGCTTGAGTCATGCCACAAAGCGGGGCTGCAGTTGGCGCCCACAGGGCCGGGGGGCAGCTCAAGGGGCTGATTGGCCCGCAACTGCCTGAGAAGAAAAGCGTACTCGCCTGCCAGCAGGCTGTCCCTTTGCATGGTAGGGGCCACTTCCTCGGCAATTAAGGCAAAATAGTTCCTGCTGTCAGCCATGAGGCCGGGCAGTCTTTTTTGCAGAAGATCAAGGGCCCGAAAGGTCTGGAGGAAGTGGTAGATGGCAATGGCGACCTGGGGACGGCTAAAAAGGCTGAAAAATCTGCTCAGGAAAATCTCAGGTTTTTTATCCTGGCCTGCTGGTCGGCCAAGCCTGGCAAAGAGGGCCTCCTCATCGGCCACCTCGTGGCAGTAGAGATTAACCCGGACAAAGGCCCATTGCAGAGAGGCCAGAAGTTTATAGACCCGGAAGTTGGCATCATCATCGTTAAAGAGGCTGATACTTCGGGGCAGAAAGATGGTGGCGGTGTCTGTGCCTGGCAGGGCGGCCTTTTCAATGTCAAAGGGCCGGCCGGCCATGCCGCGCAGATAGAGGCCGAGGCGGTTCTTGATGGCTGACAGCAAAAGGCCGGTCTCGCCCTTTAAGGTGCAAACAAAATGGCTGTCAAGATCCAGCATGAACCGGCGGGCCTCCTGGAGACCCTGGGCCTCATAACGATCAAGAATGGCGCGGACCCAGGCGGCGAATTGCCTGTCGTCAAGGCAGGCCAAGGCCGGTTGCACCGCCTCCAGGAAGGCCAGGCAGAGGGAGTGGCTTACCGGCCAGATCACCGCGATCTGCCGGAGGAGCTGGCTTTGCTGCTGGGGGTCGAGTTCGGCCAGGCAGGCAAGAAGCTCTTCACGTTCCCAACTGTTAAGCTCGGTATCCGGGATGATCTCGTAGAGCCTGTGAACGCTGCTTTTCTCGGCTGATATGTCCATGCCTGGGAAGTCCTTATGGGTAAAGCGAACTGATCATTTCGTCAATGGCCGCTACGAGTTCATGATCGTCGCTCAGGGGTTCACTGATTGTCACCTTGCAGGCCTGGCGGGGGGCAATGCCGCTACCGATCAGGGTACCGGCATGGATGAGCAGCCTGGTGCTGGCCCCCTCCTGGAGACCGGCATCCTCCAGGCTGCGGGTCATCTCGGCCAGGCGCACCAACCTTTCAGCCTCCTCTCTGTTGATGCCCGCCTCATGGGCGACGATTTCCGCCTCAATGTCAGGGCTTGGGTAGGCAAGCTCCAGGGCGATAAAACGCTGGCGGGTTGACGGTTTGAGGTCCTTGATTACCGACTGGTAGCCCGGGTTATAGGAGAGGGCCAGCATGAACTCCGGCGGGGCGCTGAGGATCTCCCCCTTTTTTTCAATGGGCAGCTCGCGGCGGTCATCGGCCAGGGGGTGGATGACCACGGTGGTGTCCTTCCTGGCCTCGACAATTTCGTCAAGATAGCAGATGCCGCCGTGGCGCACGGCCAGGGTCAAGGGGCCGTCCATCCACACGGTCTCGCCGCCGCGGATGAGGTAACGGCCGACCAGGTCGCTGGTGGACAGGTCGTCGTGGCAGGACACGGTGATCAGGGGCCGCTCCAGCTTCCAGGCCAGGTACTGCATGAATCTACTCTTGCCGCTACCGGTGGGCCCTTTTAACAGCAGCGGGATTTTATGTTCATAGGCTGCCAGGGCAATGGTAAGCTCCTGGCCCTGCTCGCGGTAATATGGCTCCCTGCTGATGATATGCTCTTCAATGCGTTGACCGCTGATCATGAGACCTCCTGATTAATTAGGAATTATTCTTATAAGCTAAATAGTAATAGGCAGGAGTCAACCTTTGATCTTAACAGAGAGGGTAAAATGCTCGACATCTTTGTCGAGAAGCCGACACCGTGCTGTGCTGTAACCACCGTCTCTGGCAGATGGTTGATGTTACCGTAACCGCAGGCCTTATCACCTGCCAGGATGGCTATACGGCGCTGTTTCAGGGTATCAGTGATAATGACCGCCTCTTTTTTGAGCTGCGCTACGCCTTCTGATTTGCTGGCTTGAGTTGCTGGTTTTTGCTCTCTGGTGATAGCCAAAAAAAATCTGCTGTATCTCTCCTTAACTTTCACTATATAATGATCGATGCAGGCGTAGTCGCCTGAATTAAACAGGAATTGTCGAGCCGCTCTCGGCGAAAACCTGGTTGCACGTTTCTGGGGAGAAGACTGTCGATGGTTGCACATAAACACCTTATTCTGCTCACCCTCGTACTTGCTTTCTTTAGCTCAGGTTGTGGCGTCACGTTGCTGCCGACAACCCTTGACACGGTGCGGTCGCCGTGGGATTCCTTTGACGAGGCCAAAATGGCCTTTGATAAGATTATTATCTATCAAACCGACCTGGAAGGTCTTAAAAAGGTGGGGTTTGATCCCTTTACCACGGCCAATATGGAGATTCTGAGCTATCTTGATATCATGGCGCGCTTTATGCCTAACCCGGCCATCAAGAAAGAGGATCTCGATGCGGGGATTCGTGAGTGTATCGAGGCCCAGAGCGGTTGCCAGGCCTATGAGATGTCTGTGGAGGTTTTCAGCTCCGAGAGGACGGGTAGTGTCTTTCTTGATCTCTTCGGCTTCAGGCGTAAAACCCATCGTCGCGGCTGGCAGTTTCAGTCCCTCTTTGTTTTTAATCAGGGCTTTGTGGTCTACAAGTTATGGGGCGGCAAACCCAATGTTAATGAAACCTCTCTCCAAAAAAAGCCCCTGGGGCCCCTTCAGGACTCCGGTGCCGCCGTGGTTAGTGCCGCCAAGAATCTTTTTTAGGTGGTGCATGGACCGGGTTTTATCATTCTGGCTTAAGGTGCTGGCGGTGCTCTCCGTCGTTCTCCTTTTCTCCGGCCACAGCTCGGTGGCCGGAGAGCCCTTACCCTTCGATGTTGGCGAAAGAATAACCTATCAGCTCAAATGGGGCGTTATCCCGGCCGGTCAGGTTGTCCTTGAGGTCCTGCCCTATACCACTATCGATGGCCAACCGGCCCGCCATTTCAGGATGACCACTCGTAGTAGCGGTTTTATCGATACTTTTTATAAGGTCCGGGGCATTGTTGACGGCTGCACCGATCTTGGTCTCAGTCACTCGCTTCATTACCGGAAAAAACAGCGGGAAGGTTCATCAAAACGAGATATTGTCGTGCGTTTTGACCGGCAGAAGCAGACCGCCCAATATCATAACCTCAAGAAAAGAGGGCCCCGCGCCGCCATTGCCATTCCTGAAGGCACTTTCGATCCTTTTTCAGTGATTTATTATTGTCGCCTCCTTGATTTTAGTACTCTTACTCTGGTGGAGAGGCCGATAACCGACGGCAAGAAGAGTGTGATGGGCCGGGTGGATAATCGGGGGCGGCGGACCGTTATCATCAATGATATCGCCTACGATACCTTTCTGCTTGAACCGGATATCAAGCATATCAGCGGTGTCTTTAAAAAAAGCAAGGATGCCAATATTCTTATCTGGATGAGCGCCGATGAACGGCGCATTCCTGTCAAACTGCAGAGCAAGGTGATTGTCGGCAGTTTCACAGCCGAGATGATCTCTTATCAGCGCAAATAGGCCAGCGGCGCAGGTGGCGTCTTCACTCCTGGGGCGAAAATGTGGGGAAATCCCCATGCTGTGGCTGGTGTAATCCCCAGATCTCCCATCGACAAGAGCATTTATGCTGCCATTTTCGGCAGCACAAGAGTGGCAGCGCGGCCTTCTTCTTCTGGCCACCAGAAAAGAGCTTTTTGCCATTGTCCGGCAAGACAAAAGACAAAACCTTTGTAGGACCTCCCTCCCCCTTGTGTCCCCTCACCGTGCCCTGGCACCTGCTGCCGTTAACGTGGCGCGTTTCTTGCCTTATTGGCATGATGGAAAGGTGTGTCTAAAGCGTGCGGCGGCGAAGTCTGCTGCTGTCTGAGAGCCAGTTTGTTTCGGCCGTAGCTGGATTTTTTAGTCAGATAAATGTGTTTCTTGCATCCTGGAGGAGGGATATGGAAAGGCAAAGCAGTTTGAAGGAACGACGTTCCCATGCCAGGGCGCCGCTCAGTCTTCGTTTTCACCTGCGCGACAACCCGTCGCTTAAGGTCTGGCAGGCGGTAAGTCGAGATATCCACCCCCTTGGCCTCCAGGTTGAAATGGAACCGCTGATCCCCATAAAGCCCAAAATGCGAGTTGAACTCTGGCCCGAGGATAGCGTCGTCAGTGACCATCTGGTGCAGGCCGAAGTCCGCTGGGTGAGGCCCATCGACAGGAAAAAGGTGCTCTGCGGCCTTGCCTTTGGTGACCAAAATGATTGGTGCGTCCCGGTCTCCACCATCTGCCGGTCGCTGTTGCCGGCTGCCGCCTCTTCTGGCTGCTTTGCCCCCTTCCGCTTCATCCTGGACAGCATTGTCGATGGCGTCTTCAGCGTCGACTCTAAGTGGCGGCTTACCTCTTTCAATCGGGCCGCGGAAAAGCTCACCGGTTGGCGCCAGGAAGACGCCATCGGCAAACCCTGCCGTGAGGTTTTCAAGTCCAGCTCCTGCGGCGACGACTGTGTTCTGGCCCAAAGCATCAACGATGGCAAGCCCCTGGAGAACAAATCTGTTTTTATTACCCATGCCAGCGGCAAACGCATTGCCACAACGATCAGCGCGGCACCCTTGCTTGACTCCCAGGGCCAGGTCGCCGGCGGCGTGCAGGTCTTTCGCGATGTCAATGCCCTGCTGGCCAGATCGCTGATCCTGGACAATATCGCCGATGGCGTTTTTACCGTGGACACCCGTTGGCGGATCACCTCGTTTAATAAGGCAGCGGAAAAAATCACCGGGGTTCCCATGGCCGAAGCCCTGGGGGAATTCTGCAGCGATATCTTCCACGCCAGTATCTGCGGCGAAACCTGCGCCGTGGCCCACAGCATGTGCACCGGCAAGCCGGAAACCAACCGCTGTATTCATATCAAGGGTGGCGAGGGCAAAAAAATCCCGGTGAGTATCTGCGCTGCCCCCATGTATGACAACCAGGGCAACCTGATCGGCGGCGTCGAGACCTTCCGCGACCTACGGGTGGTTAATTATCTGCAGCAACGCCTCTCCCGCCGCAACTCCCTGGGGGATATTCTGAGCAAAAGCCCGGTCATGCATAAGATTTTCGATATTCTGCCGCAGGTCGCCAAAAGCTCCAGCAATGTCCTCGTCCTAGGCGAATCGGGGACGGGCAAGGAGTTGGTGGCCCGCGCCCTGCACGATATCAGTTACCGTCGACATGGCCCCTTTGTTGCCGTGAATTGCGGGGCCCTCCCCGATACCCTGCTTGAGGCGGAACTCTTCGGTCATAAGGCCGGCGCCTTCACCGATGCCAAGAAAGACCGGGAGGGCCGTTTTGCCGCTGCTGCCGGCGGTACCATCTTCCTTGATGAGATTGGTGACATCTCCACAGCCATGCAGGTCAAGTTGTTGCGGGTTTTGGAAAACAAGTCCTATGAACCTCTTGGTTCCAGTCAGTCCCTGCAGGCGGATGTGCGCATTGTTGCCGCCACCAACCAGAATTTGAAAGACGCTGTGCAGGCAGGGACCTTTCGTGATGATCTTTTCTACCGTCTCAACGTGGTGCAGCTTACTCTGCCCTCCCTGCGGGAAAGAATGGAGGATCTGCCGATCCTCGCAGAGCACTTTGTCCAAAAACTCGATATCGAACAAAACAGGGATATCGGCGGTGTTTCCGATGAGGCCCTGCGCCATCTGATGAATCACCATTATCCCGGCAATGTCAGGGAGCTGCAGAACATTATCGAATATGCCTTCATTCTCTGTCCCGGAGGGCTTATCGGCCCTGAGCACCTGCCGGCCCCCTTTGCTCCCAAGGAGGAAGGCGGTGAAAACGATGTGGGAATTTCGAAAGCGATGTCGCTGGTGGAAATGGAGAAGATGACTATCGGCCGCGCTCTTGAGCGCAACCAGTGGAAAAAAATGGTGACCTGCCGGGAGCTAGGGATTTCAAAAGACACCCTGCGCCGGAAAATTAGCCAGTACGGCCTTGTCCAGCCGGCGTACTAGGCTGTGAGTTAGGTGGATGAGGCCCTGAGTAGAGAGGGGGCCTCCATGCGAGCCATGGTTGGCACTCTCTAGAAAAATGCTGATGAGTGACGGCCCGGCCCCGGTTGATGGGGAGACAGGGGGCGATCATCTATTAAATCAGGGTGCCAGTAAGCCTGCCTGCCGTTTAGGTAAGAGTCGCAAAACTCATGGACCAATTCGAGTCGTTCGCTGACCCCGAGCCTGAAATAGATGGGACTTTGGATCAGAATTTTGACTGCCGCTCTCGTCGTCATACAAACCCCCTTTGCAGAAAGTAATCCTTTCTTAGAGTTTGTAGCAAAAGGCATGCCGCGGTTAGGGGTGTGGTGGCTAGTTGGCTGCGAAGCCCTGCCTGGCAAGAGAAAGCAGGGGCGAAATTAAGAAAGCCCTGAAGGTGAAGAATAGGGCGGCAAGGCTAAAATTGGTGAAAAGACCAAGTTTTGGCAAGAAAGTGACACCCCTGCTTCGGAGCAAACAGGAGAATGAGGCTGGGAACAGAAGCTGGAGGGTTGAGATGGCCGCGTGTTGCCGGTTGTAAAGAGGTGGCTTTCCTAGTAGTCGCGCACGGCCACAGCGCATTGTTTGGCAAAGAGTTTTTTGATTTTCTTGAGGCGCTTGCTGTTGACGCCAAAGTCGGAGCGGCCGAGGCGGGAGGCGGAGCGGACCTCAATCTTGCTGGCCTTGGCATCAAGGAGAAATTCAACATCATCAACAAAGCGCAAAAGGGCTGAGGTGAATTCGGCGTGGAGATAGGTGCCGGTCTGGCTGATTATCTCTACTCTGTCCATATCTCTGATTATGGCAGTGAGGGCCTTCCAGGCCCTGAGGCTGTCTCCGGCATAATAAAAGGCCTGGGTGTAATGGTCGTCATCCTCGGCAAAGGAACTCAGGCAGTTTGGTGAAGGCGGGCAGGGTCTGAGTTTGCCATCAACAATACCAAGTTCCGGGCGCGTCCCGGAGCAGCCTGCCGTGATGATGGCCAGGCAAAGGGTTGCCAGTATCTTTTTCATGTTTCCCCCATAATAAATTTACGCCGATAGTTTGGCGGCCCCTTTTTCTATGAGCCAGAAGGCCGAAGTGCCGGCGGCTAGAAGGCTGGCGGCAGCCCAGAGGCCGAGAGCCACAAGGTCTTTTGCAGCAAAAGCCTGGTGAGCCAGCCAGGCCTTGGTCAGGTGGTACATGGGCCAGGCCCCGGCTGAAGTTATTATCACCACAATTGCCATGGCCGTAAACAAAAAAAGAATCGCTCCCAGGCCGCCCACGGCAGCGGCCCTGTTCTCGGCGTTAAAATCACCATACAGGGCGCCGAAACCTATGGCCAGGGCGACGATCCACCACGTCAGGAGCTGGGAACAGACCACGGAAAACCACCACATGGGACCGCTGATGCGCAGGAGGTGGTCTGAAACCACAACCAGCAACAGGGAGAAGAGGCTAAAGGGCAGGAGGTAGATGAGGAGTTTGGCAACCAGGAAGGAGCGCGTACTCAGAGGGGCGGCGGCAAGAAGATAAAAGGCGGCACCCTC
>JBFFIS010000023.1:0-14360 GCA_041556375.1 Desulfurivibrionaceae bacterium
ATCGGCCTTGCGCATCAGGAAGAAGAAGCGCACCACGTCAATCCCCACCTCGTCAACAAGCTCATCAATGGTGACAAAGGTGGCCTTGCGGGTAGACATCTTCACCTGCTTGCCGTCGCGCATCAGGGTGACAAACTGGTGCAGGACCACGGTGACCTTGGACTTGTCGTAGCCCAAGGCCTCAATGCCAGACATGACATCGGGCACGGTGGCAATATGGTCCGACCCGAAGACATCGACCATCCAGTCATAACCGCGCTTGAACTTCTCGCGATGATAGGCAATATCCGGGAGGCGATAGGTGGGTTCGCCGCTTGACTTGATGATGACCCGGTCCTGCTCCTGGCCACACTCACTGGTCTTAAACCAGGTGGCGTCATCCTTCTCGTAGACCAGGCCCTTGGCGCGGAGCTGGCTGACGACATCGTCAATATGGCCGTCGTCATAGAGGCTATGCTCGTTGTAATAGGAATCAAAGTTGATGCCCATCCGCTCCAGGGTCTGGTTGATGTTGGCGAAAACTGCCTTTTCCGCCGCAGCCTTGAAGACCTCGACATCCGTCTCATCCTTATAGGCGTCACCGACCTCATCAATAAGGCCTTGGGCGATTTCGCGAATATAGTCGCCCTGGTAACCATCCTCAGGAAAGGTGAAGGGCAGGCCGAGGAGTTCAAGATAGCGGGCCTGGGTGGAGGCACCGAGTACCCGCATCTGGCGGCCGGCATCGTTATAATAATACTCGCGCTCGACCTCATAGCCCACGGCGGCAAGCAGCCGGGCAATGGAGTCGCCGAGCACGGCCTGACGGCCGTGGCCGATGGAAAGCGGCCCGGTGGGATTGGCGCTGACAAACTCCACCAGCACCTTCTGGCCGTTTTTCTGCCGGGCCAGACCGAACTGCTCGCCGTCGTTATGGACCACCGGCACAACCTGGGCCCAGACCGCCTCATTGAGGAAAAAATTAATAAAGCCGGGGCCGGCAATCTCAACCTTGGCAAGCAGGGAGTCGTTGGCAGCCAGGAGCGCGACAAACTGCTCAGCCAGGGCGCGGGGATTGACCTTGTTGCCGGTGGCCTTTTTTTCCTTGCCGGCAATAACCATGGCGGCATTGGTGGCATAGTCGCCCTGGCCCTCATGTTTAGGCTCTTCGACGACAAAACTGCCGGCAGCGGCGTCTGACCACAAACCCTGCTGGACGCCTTGCTGAAAGCAGGTATCAAGCCACTCTTCTAACTGTGATTTAATCATTTTTTTTGCTTTATAACTTTGCGAGGCTGCCCACATGCGGGCATGCCACATTCTGTCTTCTAAATTGTCAATCAGGAATTCTTAATGTATATACTGCCGCGGCATATTATTCCCCAGCAGGCAGAGAACCTCGTAACTGATGGTGCCCATCCAGGCGGCAATCTCATCGGCGCTGATCTGGTCATTGCCCTGGCGCCCCATGATGATGACCTCGTCACCACGGCGGGCCCCAGGGATATCTGTGACATCAACCACCGTGACATTCATGCAGACCCGACCCATGATCGGGGCACGCTGGCCGCGGATCAAGACCTGGCCGATGCCGCCGGAAAGCAGGCGCGAAAAGCCGTCGGCATAGCCGATGGGCAAGACGGCCAGCCGACTGGGGCGTCTGGTCTTATCCAGATGACCATAGCTGATACCCTTGTCAGCAGGGGCATCCTCCACCTGAACAACGGTACTGGCAACGGTCATCACCGGCACCAGCGGGGTCCGCTGCCATTGCGGATCAGCGGAGGGGTAGCAGCCATACAGGGCCAGGCCGGGCCGCACCATATCCCAATAAAATTCACGGCCCCGTAGGGTGGCGGCGGAGTTGGCTGTATGGGCCATGACCTTGGCGCCGCTGGCCTGTACCGTTTCGACGCAGCGGCCAAAAATCTCATTTTGGCTGCGAGTGAGGTCACCATCCACATCAGCCGAGGGGAAATGGCTCATAACGCCGACCAGCTTCAGGCCCGTGGCATTCTGAATCTTCTCACTCCAGGCAAAGGCCTCTTCGGGCTTAAAACCCAAACGGCCCATACCGCAATCCACCTTGAGATGTACCGCCAACGGCCCCGGCAGAGTCGCAGCCGCGGCGCTGAACTCGGCAAATTGGTCGCCATCAAAAATGACCGGTTCCAGGCTGTAGGTGTGCATGGCCGAGATTTCCTCGACTGCGCCGCCGAGAAAAACAACCAAGCGGCCATTAATGCCGGCCTGGCGAAGGACAATGCCCTGGTCGACGCTGGCAACACCGAAATAACGGGCACCGGCGGCCTGCAGGCTGGTGGCCATCTCCACCATACCATGACCATAGCCGTCGGCCTTAATCACTGCCATCACCTGGGTCTGACTGCCCACCTGGGCCTTAATGGCCTGATAGTTACGGAGAATAGCCTGACGATCTATACGGACGACATTCATGATTTTCGCCCTTTAAACCAAGCCTGCCAGGAGAGACGGCTGGCAGCCAAAAGGCCCCAGCCCACGGCAAGGGAAAAAAACCCGGACAACTCCGGGGCCACCACCGGCAGGCGCAGGAGGCGACCGAGAACAATCATCAGGCCAATAATAACCCAGGTCCGAGTGGCAAACATGCGGCCGACAAAAATCGGTGCGCTATAACCGTTGAGGCGCTGAACATTACGGCGGGCAATTTTATCAAGGATAAGAAAGGTCTTCACCGTGCCAACAGCGAAGGCGGCAGCCAGCCAGCCAGGAGCCCAGGCCAGAATCTGCCCCCCCTTAAGGACCAGGGAAACACCGACAACCAACCAGGTTAAGGCGGCCAGCAACAAAAGAGTCTGGGGCTGCATCTTTACAGCCATCCGGTCTTTTAAAGCCAATGCTTTCGTCTCCTGCCTCTGCAACCGACTGTCACCTCGCCATGCGCCTGTTTTCTGTCTGCAAACAAATAAGGCCTGTCCCCCAAAAGGAGACAGGCCTTATCTTTTGTCCAGTTTCCTGGGGCCAAAAACTGAGATTAAACCTCAGTTACAGTGATGGCGCCTTCAGGACAAACCTCAACGCAGGTCTCACAACCAAGACACTCGTCAGGCTCAGCAGCAACGGCATGACCGTCTGCCATCTCAAGAACGGAAGCAGGGCAAGCGTTTACGCATTCTTCGTCGCCGGTGCATTTGTCTACATCAATATCAATCTGCCACATAGTACAACCTCCAAAATTAGAGAAAAAAGTTAATGGGCTAGTTACCCATCAATAATAGTCACCGCTTTAGATTTTTTGATCCTGTCATGAAAGCAATTTCAAGAAAAATCAATAAAAACGAGATAAAGCAAAGCCAAGATTTTGTCAACAAGAATGTTGGCCTTGCGACACCCTCTTGCACCGAGGTTTTTATTATCCTCTTCCCGCCTTGACAGATCAGCAGCCAAGGTGGCAAAAATATCGCCTCGAACGCTTAGCAGTTGACCAGAAGACCTTGATCATTTACTTTTTGTTCAAATTTTTTTTATGATGGCGGCGACGGTGTTACCCAGCCTATACCATCCCCAAAAACAGTTCCCCCAGGTGTAACCCATGAGCCTTAAGCGAAAAATGCAGCGGCAGAACGCCAGCAAAGAAGACAGACAAATAACCGCAAAAAATGAACTGGCCATGATTGCCGGTATTATTGAAGGTAGCCCCGATGCCGTTGGCGTCGTTGTCGTCCGGATGGACTGCGGGTGTCGCAAGATGGCGGCCGTGGATGAAAAGGGTGAAGCCGCCTCCAAGGTCATCATGTACCGTGACCAGGCCGAATCCATCTGCGACCAGTGCAAAGAGGACGATGGCGCCTTTATCCGCGTCAAAGAGCAGTTTATCCACTGGGAAAAAGAACTGGACGATGCCACCAAGGAGATGATCCACACCAAGGTCATCGGCACCCAGCCAGTTCATTAAGGCCCGGGATGAATCATCACGGTAGAAGGATGAAAAAGGACCCCCTCTTCATCATTCTACCGTCATTCTATCACTCCCCCCTCCGCTTTGCTCAGCAGCACAAATCCCCTCGAGCCCCAGATCAACAAAATTCAGCAACCTGCGCTGAAATTGCTATAGTCACCAAGTAACAGTGGGCAATTAATGACCGGGCAAAAGGAGAAAGAATTGATGACACATATTAAAACTGTCTCCACTCTTGACCTTGTTGAATGTCTGTCAATAGCCATGGACCTCGTGAATCCAGCGGTCAGTAACCACCAGAGACGGGTTGGATATATTGCCTATCAACTGGCACGAGAAATTGGTATCAACGGCGATGAACTTTGCGACATACTCATTGCCGGCTTGTTGCATGATTGCGGCGCTCTCTCCATGCGCAAGAGGGAGCTGACCCTTGCTTTTGATTATGACGACGCCAGGGACTCTTCCTTCAATCATGCCGAGGCCGGCTATCAGCTCTTAAAAAAATTCCGTCCCTTTTCCCGGGTGGCTCGATACGTTCGCCATCATCATCCCTTCAGCGGCAGGGAAACTGAAACCGCCGTCTTCCACCACGACATCTTTAATTCCCACATTATTCATCTTGCCGACCGTGTTGATGCCCTGATCATAAAAGGTGAAAATGTTCTGCTTCAGACCCAGGAAATTGTCAGCAAAATCACCTCGAAAAAGGCCGTCCTTTTTGCCCCCTCTTTGGTTGAGGCCTTCGCCGGCCTGGCTGCAAAAGAAAGCTTCTGGCTTGACATTGAAAACCTCAATACCGGTGCTATTTTTTCCTGCTCCACTGGGTTTGGCTCTCTCAAGCTTGACGCTGACAACATGCTCAACATGGTGGCGCTTTTTGGCCACATAATAGATTTCCGGAGCAGGTTTACGGCTACCCACTCCTGTGGCGTAGCAGCCTGCGCCGAATCCTTGGGCCGGCTGGCCGATTTTTCCGAGAATGACTGCTTCTCGTTAAAAATGGCCGGTCATTTGCACGACTTGGGCAAGCTGGTGGTACCAAAAGAAATCCTTGAGAAACCTGGGAGATTGACAGAGGACGAGTATGCCATTATCAGGACCCACTCCTATTACACCTATAAAATCCTAAAGAAATTTCGAGATCTTGATACGGTGAGCCAGTGGGCGGCCTACCATCACGAACGGCTTGACGGCAAAGGCTACCCCTTTCATCTCGGAGAAGACGAAATCCCCATGGGTGCCAGGGTCATGGGGGTTGCCGATGTTTTCACAGCAATCACCGAGGATCGGCCATATCGCTTGGGGATGGACACAAAAGAGTCTGTAAAGGTTCTCACCAAGATGGCGCGCAACAAGGCTCTGGATGCCGACATTGTTGACTTATTAACAAAGAACATTGATGAGGTCGTTCAGACCCTCAAAGCCACCCAGGAAAAAGCGCTGCTGGAATATCAGGAGTTTGAGGCTTCGTTGTCCAGCCAATAAGCGCTTTGCCACTCGAAATTCCTGTCGGCGTTCCTAGGGAGCGCCAGCCTGTTCCCCAGGATAAAGGCAACCGACTCTCCCCACAGTATCTTCCCGAATTACTCCAGCATATGCGACCACAATCACGATAATCTGGGCAGGCACCCGGCTTTCCGCGCTTCATAAACTCCCAACATTGTTCTTTGCTCGTCTCCACCAGAACTCCACCTTTTACAGGTTGAAATTTGTCTGTGGCATGCAAGTCAACATCTTGCACGCCCGCATCTGATTGCAAGTTACCTGCACATCTCTCTAATGATGCAGGGAACTTCACGATGGCATCATGTTTTCAGGTGGTCAAATAAAATGCCCCCACCAACCAATTCCCACGACTCAGCAGGCTAGACAGGATAAGAAAACAAAAGAATTAGGAGCGAGAGCAGATGAGCAAGCTAAAGAGTTGTGAAGGGACTTGCTTTGGAGCAAGGCCAGCAGGGCCGAGGCCCATTCCGGGGTGGAGACGGCATGGACATGGGTGTAGAGGGCACGACGTTTTTATAGACCAAACCGTCACTACCGTCGGCAAAACTGCCCCCTCCCTACCTCCATCTCGCTGAACCAGATCTGCCCTCAAGCCCTCGCTCAGCGAGGAAGATACCCTCCCCCTCCGCGTCATGGCATTATCGCCCGCCGAGACACCTTATTCACCGATACAAACAAGGCCTCCATCTTCTTGCCGCCCACTGCGACAATTCGCCATATTGCAATAGGTCTCAGCTGTGTTAGTTAGTCCTTAAATTGTAAACATATATTGTTAACAGTAGACGCCATACGTCTTCCAACTCCATAGATAGATCTCATTTTTTAACTTAAACAAGAGAGAGTACCCTGTGATGATTTCGCGACGCAATGAACGAACCTCAGTGCGCGCTGCCCTGGTAAGTGGAGCAGCTGTGCTTTTTACCCTGCCGCAACCAGTCTTCGCGGCTGAAGAGCAGATTGTCGAACTCGGTGACGTTGTGGTCACGGCATCCCGGGTCAGCCAGCAGATCAAGGATGCTCCGGTGGCCATCGGTGTTGTTTCCGAACAGGAGCTCGACAAGGTAAAGGCCAGGAATCCCCAGGAGTTTCTTTCCAGAGTCCCAGGCATCAACTCCAGTAATTTTGGCGGCGAATCAGAACTTACCTCCATCAGGATACCAACCCATTTCACCAATCCATACACTATCATGCTGGTCGATGGCGTGCAGTATAGCAGCTATGGTTCCGGTAGTTCGAGCCAGTTCCGGGAAATTAACCCCAAAAACATCGAACGGATCGAGGTGATCAAAGGACCTGCCTCAGCCCTCTATGGCAGTAACGCCATCGGCGGTATCATTAATGTCATCACCAAGGAACCGTCAACGACACCCCAGGCCAAAATCTGGACGGAGCTGGGAGATTACCAGCAATGGCGAACCGGCGTCTCCGGCAGTGGCCGGGCCGACAAGCTCAGTTTTTTTATCGACGCCAATCACACCGATACGGATGGTAGCAGGGAGCATAGCGA
This sequence comes from Desulfurivibrionaceae bacterium, assembly GCA_041556375.1. Classification (GTDB taxonomy): domain Bacteria; phylum Desulfobacterota; class Desulfobulbia; order Desulfobulbales; family SURF-16; genus BM506. Next base: position 6,936 of record JBFFIS010000023.1, read on the forward strand.
AGTTGATAAGCAGTCAGGCTCCGTCAAAGTTAACTATACCGCCACCGATGAGTCGTTACTGACCTTTAAAATAGACTATATCACCGTGGAGAATGACTCCCCCGGCTCAATCTATCAGGATGACTTCGAAGAAGACTGGCTGCAAAGTTATCACAATTTTGCCTACAGCAAGGCGGACAGGGTGGCACCAGCCCTCTCCTACAGCCATTATCTCGATGATGCAGAGATGCGGGCAACTTTTGTTTTGCGGGACACTGATGAGGAAAGCATCCCCAACTACAGCATTCGTCAGCTGACCTATGGGCCTTTTCCGCGCCCCTATATTGGCAGTTATACTGAGAATGACAGCCTCGACATGAGTCTGCAGCTCTTATACAGCCAGGACGTCTCGCTGTGGCGCAGCAAGGTCATTGTCGGCCTTGACACTGAGCGTGGCAGCAAGGATTCAAAGACCTATGACCTGGCGGTATCATATAATAGCATCCTCAACAAGTATGAGAGCTACACCTTAGGAGATCTCGACAAGTCCTATGATATTACCAGCGAGGTGGCTGCCCCTTATCTGCAGCTTGAGAGTTCACCATGGGAGAAGGTGCGCATAAGTGTCGGTGCCCGCTATGACTCGGCCCGCTATGAGGTTGAAGATGAATTAAGCAGCGGCACAGAAAACGCGGAGAGTTTTTCCAAGACCAGCCCCAAGGTCGGTGTTACCTATGATATCAATGCCAACCTCAACACCTATGCCAGCTACTCTAAAGGCTTTGTGGTGCCCACCACCAGCCAGCTCTGGACCTCACGCTACGACAACGCTGATCTGGATGCCGAAAATGCCGAGAACTATGAGATCGGTCTGCGCAGCAGCTTTTTGAAGAAACGCCTCAAACTCGATTTCTCGGTGTACGACATGACCATCACCGACAAGATCGTGGTCGACAACAGTCCAGCCCCCAACACCCATTACGTCAACGCCGGCAAGAGCTCCCAGAAAGGCGCCGAGGTCATGGCTTCTTACGCGCCGCTGGACAGTGTGCAGCTGAGTGTTGCCTATACCTATGCCCGCAACAAGTATGAATCATATGTTGACCAAGGTGTCGATTATAGTGGCAACTGGCAACCGCGCTCCCCCAAACATCACCTTAACGCCCGCCTGGTCATCTTGCCGGTGGACGGTGTAGAGGTCGAGCTGGAAATGGATGAGGTCAGCAGTCAGTTTGCCGATGACGCCAACCTCTTTGAGTACACCAGACCCACCCTGTTCAACCTGCGCGCCTCATATGACTGGCAGAACTTCACCTTCTGGGGCCATATTCTTAATCTCACCGATAAAGAGCATGCAAACTATATAAGCTATAGTGCCTCTGAAGACACCATGTCCCTCTATCCTGGTGTGGCCAGAACGGCATTTGTCGGTCTCTCCTATAGTTTCGGAGGCGCCAACTAATGTCTGCCTATTCAGGTGGCATACCGGTCTTTAAACGCTTGGTGTGTCCCCTGACTTTACTTATTACGTTTCTTTTGTTTGCTGTGCCGACAGTGACTGAGGCGCAAGAGCTTCGGCCCTTGCGCCTCGGGCTTTCTCCCACTGCCCTTGCCGGAGAAGAATGCCTGGAGCATGGTCCAGCCGGCCCGCCACCAGGGAGCAAGGCTCCAGGTGGCCAGCGTCCAGTGCTGGAATCAGAGCATCGACCAAAGCCTGTGCGCATTTACCACTTCACCGAGCATCGGCGGCTGGCTGATGTCAAGGCCTATGTCCGCCATCCTGACGGCAGGGTGGTTGAGCCTGAACTGCGCCTGGGGGTCAATCCGCGTCTTACCTTTAAAACTCCTTTTGGCGATGGGCCCAACCATGGGGCCCACAATGCCTATGTTGTTGAGCAGGGCGTCGAGGGAAATGTCCTGGTCGTGCGAATCGCCAAATGGATTGCCATGCACCATAGCTGCGGCTGGGGCCATGATCAAAAATTTAATGAACTGCTCACCCAGCCTCAAGCCCTGACCTCCATCCCCTTGGAAATTCTGATCTCAGACCTGTGGGACGGCAATTTCCACTCTCGGGTGACCACCGGCAAAAACCTCTCCATATCAGTGCTGAACAATGGCACCCCCCTTGCCAAGGCGCGGGTAAGCCTGAAGACTGAGCAGGGCTGGGTCAAAGAGGTGGAGACCGACAGGGATGGTGTCGCCACCATCCAGCTGATCAGGGATTATTACCCCAGCAGCTGGCAGCAGTTTCACCGGAGCCGCCGCGGCGAGTTTCTGGTCACGGCAACATACGAGGCCGAGGAACACGGAGAGTATAGAGGCATACCGTATGAGCGGGTGCGCTATATCACCACCCATCCCTGGACCTATGCCCCGGCAACTTCGGACTATACCTCATACGCCATGGGCTTGTTAATTGCTGTCATCGCCATGGTCCTCACCGGTGGTGGGGTGTTCCTCTATCGCGAGCGGCGCAAGAAGCCATTTCAGGGGATTGTCTTTGAAGAATAAACTGCGCCTTGCCATCAATAATTGTAATGTCAGCCGCTTTCGTTTTTACGTCCAGATCGGCTGCTTTGCCCTCCTTGTTTATGGGGGATACCTGGCCATCAATATCGGCGACCAGTTGCCCACTTTTGCCTGCGTATTCGACCAAATGCGGGGCGGGGCCTGCTATCTCATGGGCCTGCAGCATCAAATGGCCACCCCCTTCAAGGGCTATTTAAGCGGCCGTGGCATTGGCATACTGATAGGTTTCCTGACCTTTTTTCTGTTTTTTATTGTCCTCAATAAGGCCTGGTGCGGTTTTGTTTGCCCCCTTGGCACCATTCAGGACTGGCTGAGCAGCCTGCGCCGCAAATTCGGGATCCGTTATGCCACCTATTCAGCCCGGACATTCAAGGGCCTCGGCTCCATCAAGTATATCCTTCTGGCCCTGCTCATTCTGATCCCCATGGCCATTGGCAACAGCTTCTTCGGTCTGCCCAAGCTCAATCATGATTTTGGCGTGCCGTTCTGCATGATTTGTCCGGGCAGAACCCTGCTGCCGGTTTTCCATGGTGATTTTTCGCAGCTCAATATCGATTTCAGCTCAAAGACCAAGATGGTCTTCACGGCCCTAGGCATGACGATTACCGGTCTTTTTTTAGTGGGCTCCTTTATCAAAAAGCGCTTTTTCTGCCTCTTTTGCCCGATGAGCGCCTTTCACTATATTTTCCACAAGGCCGGCTTTTTGCGCCTTAGCAAGGATGCCAGCAAATGCACCCGTTGCGGAAACTGTTACCGAGCCTGTGATGTCGGTATTCGGGCCATCGCCGATGACCTGACCCATAAAAATATTGTTAAGGATGATTGTATGATGTGCCTGAAATGCATTGAGGCATGCCCGGAGGAAGATTGCCTGCAGGCTTCATTTTTGACATTACCGGTGTTTGAATCAAGCGCCCAAGGATTTTTCAAAAGGATGGAGGGTAAATGTCATGGAAAATGAACGACTGACGCGAGTCCGGAAGACGACCCTTCTTCATTTGGCCATGGAGGCCAAGAACACCCTGCAGAAGATAGAAGAGGAGTTTCCCGACAACCCGGCGGCAATGGACTACTTCTACTCGCTCTATAGTAACCTCTTCAGCGAAGAACCGAGGCTGCCCACCGACAAGCAAATTATCGGCACCATGTGCGTCCAGGTTCCCCAAGAGCTTATTTATGCAGCAGGGGCCTTGCCCATTCGCCTATGTAACGGCGCTACGGCCTATGACCAGGCTGGTGCCGAGTTCATGCCGGCCAAATCCTGCCCGGTGGTGCGGGCAACAATGGGTATGCTCCATGTCGACCAAGCCCTCTGGGGAGAGGCCCTGCAGGCAATTGTCATCCCAACCACCTGCGACCAAAAGAAAAAATCCTGTGAGATGCTGGCCGACATGGGCTACCCAGTCTATGCCCTGGAAATGCCGGCCAGCAAAGAGAGTGACAGCTCTCGTTTTTATTGGCAGGAGTCGATAAAAAAATTCACCCTGGAGCTGCAAAAAATAACCGGGGTAAAAATAACGGCAAAACGTGTCCAGGCAGCCATTGCCAAAGTAGCCTCAGCAGCATCCCTGTACCGCGAGTTGCATGAATTGCGCAAATCAGATCCAGCCCTCATCCTCGGCAAGGATATGTTTCTGGTTACCAATGCCTATTTTTTTGATGAAATTGATCGCTGGATGCAGTCTGTCAGTCACCTGATAGCTGAACTGAAAGAGCGTCAAGCTCGTGGCTTTAGCGCCAGTAAGCGCCAGGCCCCCCGCATTCTTTTTACCGGTTCGCCACCAATATTCCCCAATCTCAAGATCCCCATTTTGGTGGAACAGGCCGGCGGGGTCATCGTCGCCGATGAGACCTGCTCGTCGGGAAGACTGCTCTATGATGCCGTTGCCTTTGATGAACCCACCCTAAACGATATGGTACCGGCCCTTGCAGATCGCTCCTTAAAGCCCTGCACCTGCCCATGCCTCACCCCCAATAAAGACCGGTTGCGCAAGCTCATTGATATGGCTAGAGAGCATAAGGTCGATGGCGTGGTCTATCAGGCCTTTTCCGGCTGCCTGCCCTATGAGATGGAGCAAAAACCAGTTGCTCATGCCCTGGCTGAAGCCGGCATACCCATGCTCTATGTTGAAACAGACTATAGCCCTGAAGATAGTGGCCAGCTTTCTACCCGGGTAGAGGCCTTTATCGAATCAATCATGGCCCGCAGAAGAAAAAAGAAAGTGAAAGAACTCCAGCAGAAGGCGAGGGAGGCACAATAATGAACTACTATGCCGGAATTGATATTGGCTCGACATCGATCAAAATTGTCCTGACCGATGACAATGAACAAATTGTTGCTTCAGAGGTCTGCCCCACCGGCAGTCTCTTTCATAAAAATACCATGGCGGCCTTTACCGGCCTCTTGGCCAAAAAAAATATCGATCGCCAGGATGTGGTCTATATCTTTTCCACCGGCTATGGTCGCAAGCTTTTCAAAGAGTCTGACGAAACCATCAGCGAGATCACGGCCAATGCCATTGGCGCTGGTAAAATAGGGGAACGCTACGGCCAGGTGCGGACAATCATCAATATTGGCGGCCAGGACTTGAAGGTCATCCTCCTTGACGACGAGGGCCATGTTAAAAACTTTGCCATGAACGACAAATGTGCGGCAGGGACCGGGCGCTTTCTGGAGATGACTGCCCGCAACCTGGAGGTCGAAGTTGATGAGCTTGGCGCCTTTCATGAAAGATGCAGCACGGTGCCGCTCACCATCAACAGCACCTGTACCGTGTTTGCCGAGTCAGAGATCATCAGCCTGCTGGCCCATGGTCATGGCAGAGAGGAACTGATTGCCGGTATCCACTATTCCATTGCCAGAAGGGTAGCGCGCCTGGCAAAACGCCATGGTGTCGAGGACATGGTCTTCTTCGATGGCGGACCGGCCTTAAACAACGGCCTTGTCAAGGCCCTGGAAGATGAGTTGATGCACCGGGTGGTTGTTCCCGACACCCCGCAGATCACCACCGCCTATGGTGCTGCTCTGTTGGCCAGGGATGCCTATCTCTGTGAAGACGAGGTGGTTAATGGCTGAACTTTTCAGCTTTCTCGGCCTGGGAGCAGTGTACGGCTTCACCATGTGTAGCTTTGCCTGCCTGCCATACCTGGGCGTCTATCTCATGGGCACCGGCCAGGGCTTTGGCGATGGCGTAAGGGCCTCGTTTTTTTTCCTCTTGGGCAAGGTCTTTACCTATACCCTGTTCGGGGCCTTGGCCGGCGCTTTGGGCATGGTCCTTGACCTCAGTGCAGAGCAGGGCAAGATTTTGGGCCTTGTTTTGATAGCAACGGGGCTTCTTTTGCCCTTCGTCGCCAGGAAACGCTGCCAGGGGAAATGCCAGCAATCAGGAAAAAGACTCTCCCTCTTTTCCCTGGGCATGGCCACCAGTCTGTTGCCCTGCCCGCCCCTGGCTGCAGTTTTCCTGGTGGCTGCCCAAAAGGGTTCCTGGCTGCTTGGAGCCGGATACGGCGGCATGTTTGGCCTTGGCCTTTTAGTGTCGCCGCTGCTGCTGGCCGGGGGCAGCCTGGCCCATATAACAAAGACCATCCAGTTTGAAGCAAAAGGATTCACCCCCTACCTGCAGGGTATTTCCATGGTGATGATGGTCGTGATTGGTTTACGAGTGATTATCTAGGAGAAGAATACCTATGGAATGGCTTAAGAATGTCATTGATTATGGAATAATTGGTTTTTTGCTGGCAATGAGTGTGGTGGCATGCGCCATCGCCATAGAAAGGTTTTTGGTGTATCGCTCTCTCAATCTTGCCGACTACCCAAACAAGCAGCTCCTGCAGATTGACCTCACCAAAAAGCTGCATATCATCGCCACCATCGGCAGTAATGCGCCCTATCTAGGTCTACTGGGAACGGTGCTCGGCATTATGCTGACCTTCTACAATATGGGCCGGGACGGTTTCATGGACACCAGCAAGATTATGGTCGGTTTGGCCTTGGCCCTTAAGGTAACCGCTGTGGGCTTGATCGTCGCCATTCCGGCAGTTGTCCTCTACAATATGCTGCTGCGCAAGGCCAAGGTGCTGATGTTGCAATGGGAGAGTGCCCATGGACGAGACTGAATTCAACACCATGAATGTCATCCCCCTGGTTGATGTCATGCTGGTCCTGCTGACCATTGTTTTGACGACATCGACCTTTATTGCGGTGGGCGCTATTCCCGTTGAATTGCCGCAAGCCAGCGGGGAAAAGGTGGAAATACTCAAGACCCTGACCATCGAAATAGACAGTGAGGGCACCATTTTTTTAAATGCCGCACCACTATCGCTTGCGGGCTTGACTGCTTCTTTAGCTGCAACCAATAAGGAGACACCAGTGATCATCCGGGCCGACAAGAACTTGGCATTACAGCATTTTGTAGATGTGATGAGTGCGGTAAAGGCCTTGGGTTTCACCAAGGTAAGTCTGCAAACCGAGGTGACGCCGTGAGATACCAAGGATGGGGATTAACAATATCCATGCTCCTCCATGGCGTTCTGGCCTGGGGCTTGCTGAGCACAATGACCATTTCCACATGGAACACCCAGGACGGCAACAACCTGGCATGCCTTGATTTCTGTCTCCTGCCACCTGCGGAGGAGGTCGTGACAGAAAGCAGCCCCCCACCACCCCAACCGAGGAAGGTGGTGAAAAAACAGGCGCCTGAGCCTGTCAAAAAACAGCAGATAGCTAAAGCTGAAGCCAGGAAGGAAAAAACCGTCGTTGCCGAGAAACAGCCGGCTGCAGTCCAAGCTGCCCCGGAGCCCCCTGCACAGCTGATGACGGCTAAAGAGGCGGTCGAACCTGAAAAGGCGCCGCCAACCACGGTGGCGGAGGCCGAGGAGAGCACGGAAACGGCCGAGGCAGCCCAAATACATGCG
>JBFFIS010000024.1:0-14314 GCA_041556375.1 Desulfurivibrionaceae bacterium
CGCTTAGTTTCTCGCGGACATCGTTCAGGGTCGATATTCGAGGGTCATCGTTGATGATGGTGTGGATAGTAGCAAGTTTTTCTGAGGGGATATTAGTCAGCGTTGCTATTTCGGCAAAATTGTTTTGGTGGCCAGTAGTCAGAAAGTCAAAGACGGTTCTGATGCCGGCTTTGCGCAAGCCATCGATGTCATCCTTTATGGCTATATAGAGATTGGCCTGGGCAATCCAGTCGAGGAGGAGCAAGGGGTTGTATGGTGTTTTGAGGATCAATTCCTTGAGGTTTGCTTCGGCCAGGTTCTGGGCGTTGTCAATACCCACCTCAGAAAGGCGGACCCTGTTAAAGAGGTTGATGCCTTCAATCATTTCAAGGGGCAGAGGGTGGGCCTTTTTGTCGCCCTTTGAGAAGAAAAAGACTTTTTCGTGGAGATATTGGACAACGCGCTGGGGAAAGATGCCGGTCATGAAGGCCAGGACAGGCAAAATATCAAGGAGTTCATCCTTGATATTGGTGTTTAGTGATTGGATAAAATGGTGAAGTATGACTGCTACGAAGGTGGCAAAGATAATTCGGGTGCCGATACTGTAATATGCCCCGGGAATAAGATCTAAATTGATCAAACGCCTGACAATGTACTGGATTGACCAGATGTAGCTGCCTAAGATAGCCATGCCGATAGAGACTAGGCTGAGCTGGGAGTATGACAGCTTGGTCGGATCAATACCGCTAATGCCATCGGGTGAAATTCCTGACAGGATAAGGGGCGGTCTGCCAGAAAACAGAACCCAGAAGCCAAGGGCGCTGAACAGCGTTACAAAGAAAACAGGCAGGATGTAGTCTGAGCCCTTAAACTCAGTCTGGAAAATTTCATCTATGAGCTGTTCTTCGCCATCGCCACCACCTCTTATGCCCAACACCCGGCGAATGCGCTGATACTCTCTTTTCTTTTTCGGAAGCCTGTGCCGGCGAAAGGAAATAGCGGTAAAGGTGAAAAAAGAGCAGAGAATAAAAATACCAAGCCCTAACATTAGATTGCGCTCCATCACATTCCCTCATCATTTAATAGTGGGTTATTCTGGCTGGCAACGAATTTAATAGGTTGAAGATAAGCCCTCAGTAAGTGATAGGATTGGTAAAGTAATATTATGCAGGCTGGAGAAGGGTCAAGAGAAATAAAATTACCCCCTTATCTTTCCTAGCAACGAAAGGGGGGCGGATGCTATCATATTTTAAATAAAGCAGACTACTTTTTTTACGAGTCCAAAGCTTGGCCTGGCTAGCCGTCATGAGTCCTTCGGGGTCGGCTTGCCTGGAGGGGTGCGCACCCCGTCGCAGGCAACCCCGGCAATCTTCTTGGCCTCCTTCATGGCGCGGATATACACCTCACATTTTTCACATTTTGTTAGATCCTGGCACACCGAGCTTGCTAATTGCCAGCAGGGGATGGAGCGATCAATGTAGGCCGAGCAATTTTCCCTCTTTTCTGCCGGGCATTTGGTTATTTCCCAGCATGGTGTGAGTTCCAGAAGCATCTTGATGCCGGGGATACTGATTCCTTTGTCATGGATCAGAGCCCTTAGGCAGCGAATCCATTCCAGGTCATCGTTGGAGTAGTAGCGTTTGCTCTTTTTGCGAGCGGGTTTGACCAGCCCTTCTTCTTCGTAAATACGAAGAGTGCGGGGATGAACGGAAAGCAGCTTGGCCGCAACGCTGATTGGATAAATAGGTTCGCTGTTATCAAGAGTCATAAAACACCTCTTATTGCCGCGGAAATAGATGCGGTGCCTGCAGGCTCATGCCCGACTAACACCTGAAAAATATTTTAAGTCCTGGTGAAACATCATCCAGCCTTCATTCCCCTATTTGCTCATACACACGGGCCTTGCCCAGGTATTAACAGGCGCGTCTCAGGGGCTTTCTCGGGCAAGTTTTTTCCGGTTATTATCACGAACCACGCAAGGATCGTAACACCTCAGGTGCCTCTTCTTCCTCGGCCAAAATGATATGACATGTTTCGCAATCGCCGGAGATGGTCTCGCCGGCACTGGTGGAATGGGAATCGTCATGGCAGCGGAAGCATCCGGAGCCATCGCTGTGGCCAAGGAAGCTTTTGTATGTATTCCAGGCAATTTTCATCTCCGGGAAGACGTTTTCAATATAGGCATTTTGCACCCCGGCTATGGCCTTGTTCAGCAAGGCCATATTGTTGTTAACCAGATTCGGATATGTCTTGCGATACCAGGCGCGAAGTTCGGTGGCGATACTGTTTTTTGCTTCTTCATGACTCTGATAATCTTTGGTAATCAGCCGCAGACCATTTTTCTTGATGTATGGCAGGGAGACAGGGATTTCTCCTTGGGCGAGTTTTTGATCCAGGGCCTCATCTGGGGAGAGGTAAATGTGGGTCGGCCGGTTATGACAGTCGACACAATCCATCACCCGCACCTCTTCTTCATAGTCGCTCGCGTCATCAGCCGCCCCTGAGTCTTTATCTCCATTTTTAGTGAACACGACCCGGGTGCCGTCCGGCCTGGTCAGGGAAATCTCGACAATATTCTCTCTGCCTCGGTCCGTATGCCTGTAGGAGATTTTATTTTCCGGAGCGACATGCCAATGGATGCCGTGGGCTTCAGTGCCTCGGTAGCCGCCGGAGCCAACCTTCATGAGCAGAACGGTCTGGATGGGGCTGTTTTTTTCATCAGGCAAAAATTTGTCTTTAATATAAAGGTTCTCACCGTGAAAAAGTTCAGGGCGGTGACATTGCTCACAGGTCTCCCTGGCCGGACGCAGCCCATGGACAGGGGTTTCAATGGGCCGGTTATAGGTGTTGAAAGCCACGGCAAAAAGCTGTCTGCTGCCGGACATTTTTGATTTTACAAACCACTGGGCTCCGGCACCGATATGACATTCCACACAGCGCACTCTGGAATGGGGGGAGTTCTTATAGGTTGTGAACTCTGGTTCCATCACTGTATGGCAGAATTGGCCGCAGAAAGACACCGACTCCGTATAGTGGTATCCGGTGTAGGAGACCAGAGATACGATGAAGATATTTAACAAGGTTAAGGCCGTGGCCAGAAAAATAAGTTTTCTTATTTTGGCGAAACCGACAGCGCCGGATAATTGCCCCTTGAGGTATTCAAAGGTGAACAGGCCGACCTCTTCTTTGCCTCGGAAGAAAAAAAGGCCGGCAAAGACCATCAGCAGGCCCACAATAAAGAGGGGGCCCAGCACCATATAAATAACAAAACCAAAGTAGGGGTTGTCAATAACCCCCTGAAGATCGAGAATGGATGAGACCAGGAGCACCGGGAAAATCACGGTGGTCATAATGGCGCCAACCAGAGAAAATTTGCTGCGGCAAATACCAACAACAAAAGCCTTGATGATGTCTGTGAATTTTACCACAACGGCATCCTCCTGCTTTAAAAGGCTTTTTCAGTATGTTCTGCAAAGGTGTAAAGAAGATGTTGTAGAATTAGGATATTTTTTTTCTGCAAAAATAACAACGTATTTTTGAGAACTTAGCATACAAGTTTGAGTTGTGAGAAATGAGGCATTTTTTTGTTTGCAGAATTGTTGGAAGTTTGAAATTCGGTTTTATCGGAAGTTATGAGTTGCCAGAAGCTTTTGACAGGCAGGAGGAGGGGAGATGATTACAATGACCGGTTGAAGGGCAGATCATGCATTCCTTAGGAATTTCAGAGTCATCAGTACCCTCAGCCAATTTTTTCTGGGAACAGTCGAAGATGATTTCCATCTCTTCCTGGTCGAGGGTTTCGGTCTGCAGAAGAATTTCAGCCAGATGGCGCAGGAATGCCTTGCTGCTCTGCAGTATATTGAGGGCCTCAGTGTAGCAGTCGTTGACAAGGGCCCGGACGGCTAGATCAATCTGTTGGGCCGTGTCCTCACTGAAGGAAAGCTGGTGGGCCGGGCCGGCCAGAAATCCTGCATCTTCTTTGGAGTATGCCAGGGGGCCGAGTTTCTCATCCATGCCCCACAGGCATACCATCTTATGGGCAATTTCGGTGGCTAAGATAAGGTCGCCCTCTGCCCCGGTGGTCTGCTGGTTTAGACCTATTTTTTCAGCCGCCCTTCCCCCCATCAGAATAGTTATGCGATTGCGCAGAAATCTTTCTGAGTAGGCATGCCGATCCACTAACTGCTGTTGTTGGGTGTGTCCCATGGATCTGCCACGCGGCACAATGGTGATCTTTTCGATGGGGTCGGCATTGGGGAGACAGCGGGCAACAATGGCATGCCCCGCCTCATGGAAGGCCATGGTCCGGCGATCATCTTCGCTAATCACCATGCCCTTGCGTTCGACGCCGATGATAATCCGATCCTTGGCCTCGTTTAAGTCGCGCTCCTCAATGGCATCTTTGTTTTGACGAGAAGCGATCAAGGCCGCCTCGTTGACCAGGTTGGCAAGCTCAGCGCCGGTGAAGCCTGGGGTGTTTCTGGCAATAGAGGCAAGATCGACATCAGGGGCAAACTTCATGGCCGCGGTATGGACCTCAAGGATCTTCAGACGCCCTTTGACATCCGGTGGCAAAATTGTGACCAGACGATCAAAACGCCCTGGTCTGAGCAGGGCAGGGTCAAGGATATCCGGGCGATTGGTGGCCGCCAGAACAATAATAGTATCATCACGGCCAAAACCATCCATATTGACCAGTAGGGCATTTAAAGTCTGGCCTCGTTCATCCTGACCACCCATGGCCCCAGAACCGCTTCGGGAGGCGCCAACAGCATCAATTTCATCAATAAAGACGATACAGGTCTTGTGCTTCTTGGCCTCCTTGAAAAGATCTCTCACCCTGGAGGCACCAACCCCGACAAACATTTCAACGAAATCAGAGCCACTGAAACTATAGAAGGGCACCTTGGCCTCGCCGGCAATTGCCTTGGCAAGCAGGGTTTTGCCGGTGCCGGGAGGTCCCTGCAAAAGGATACCCTTTGGTATAGTGGCCCCGAGTCTTCGGAAGGGAGCCGGGTCTTTGAGAAAACTGACGATCTCTCGTAACTCTTCTTTGGCCTCGGGAATGCCGGCCACATCATCAAAGGTGACAGGTGAGGACTTGGTAGAAAAATTCACCATCTTATCCTTGGCGAAATCAGTAGCATGCTCATCTTCCGAGCGCGGCTGATTGCGGATCATAACAAGCAAAATAATGATCAGCAGGACCCCCAGTGGTAGCGTAATGGTAAGGATCTGGATGGTGGGCAACTGGTTGCCTGGCTCGGAGGAAATACGGACATTTTTATCGACCAGAAGAGGCATCAGGCCGCTGATATCGGGTGAAAAGGTTTGGAATGTTTGGTCGTATTTGTCGGTGATGACGACCACTCCGTTCCGCAGGTGAACCTTGTTGACCTTATTATTCTTTAGGTCATTAAGGAACTGGCTATACTCGATGGGGGCATGGGAATGTTCGAGTTTCCAGATAAAGGCGATACCACTGCCTATGAGAGTGCAAAGAAGAAGGAGATAGATGACGTAAGAAGTGTATCTCCCCATGATGACCATTCTCCGGATGAGTTGCCCATACGGTGGCAACGGTAAAAGTTCTTAAAACCTTTCTGCCACTTCATCATATCAGAGAAATTCTATTTCGAAAAGCGAGGCGTACCTGTCGTTATGCGCTCCAGCAGGAATGCTTTTACATAGAAAGCAGGGATCAACCCCCTAGGAATACGAGGGTTGATGCCTGCCAAATTCTCGTTCATGCCAGCTGAAAAAACTTACAGACCAAAGACAGCTTTAAACCAAGAGGCCACAAATGATATCGGTCCACCGCTTGTAATGACGCCACCGATAAAGCATGCGATAGACCATATGCCGATAACGGACCCTGCACCGATTGCTACTGTGCTGACGGCTGCGCCTAAAGCTTTTGACTGTTCTGCTCCTTTTGCAACGGCACCTGTGCGGCTTTTGACTCTTGTCTCTCTCATCGCTCACTCCTCCACTCGTTGAGATTTGTCTGGGAAATAGTGCAAAAACCTACCTGCAAACGCTTAATTAATATTGTAAGGATAGAGAAAACAAAAATCAACTAAAAAATAACGTATTTTCAATAAGTTAGGTGTAAACGGTAGGTGTCAGAAAAAGGCTAAATAAGCAGTGCCGGAATTACGGGTAACTGTTTTTGTTGCATTGTTAACAACAACAATTGGTAGGATTAGGGGGAATTGCGCAGGTGACTAGGTAAAAGTATGCAAAGGAGTTATTGCCATGACCAATGCCCTTAAAGGAGTTCTCCTCTCAGCCCTGGTGTTGCCGGGCTTGGGCCAGTTTGTCTTGAAGCGGCGTTTGCGGGGAGCCCTGCTGATGGCTGCCGTTTTAGGGCTGGTGGCCGCCATTGTGCTCGAGGTCATGCGCCTGGCAATGTCTATCCTGGAAAATATCGATATGCAGGCCGGCCAGGTTGATGTCAGCGTGATTTATGACGCCGTTAACCAGGCTGATAGCGGTTCTTCATCTCTGCTGTCTGGCCTGTTGCTCCTCTGTTGGCTGGCAGCAGCGGTGGACGCCTATCTGCTTGGCAAAAAGATGGACAGAGAGAACAGGTTGCCTTCCCAGTAACGGCACCGTGTTTCAAGATAGACATCAGCCTCTGGAATCAATAGTATGTTTTCTTAGGGAGGCCTGGGACTATGGGCTTTGGGCCAGTTGCCGTTTTTGCCTGCCGCCATAGGGCGTAATGATTCATGCAATCTAAGGTGAGCGAACTCGAGGAGTATATCCTATGAACATTGATATGACAAAATTCAGTGACCTTGCCTGGCAGTCCGGGGCAATTCTCCTTATTTTGTTGGTGGGTTTTCTGTGCTTTCAGGTTGTCAGCCGGGGCCTGGAGGGTATGCGTGACAGGGGTTTGATCAACCAGCCGGTTTTCCTGGTGGTCAAAAATGTCATGCGTTGGCTGCTGATCATTGCCGTTATTGCCGCCTCCTTTCAGCAGGTGGGGATCAAAATCACCAATATCCTCACGGCGCTGGTCACCATTGCCGGCATGATCGCCATCGGTTTTATCGCCGTATGGAGCATTCTCAGCAATATTCTGTGCTCCATGATGCTTATTATGTTCAGGAATTTTGATGTCGGCGACGAAATCGAGATAGTCGAACCCGTGGGCGGCAGTGGTTTGAAGGGTCGGGTGGTGGGCTTTAACGTCATGTTCACCACCCTGGCCGAAAGTGGTGATGCGGTCGATGCGGCTATGCTCACCCAGATTCCTAATAATATCTTTTTTCAGAAGATCCTGCGCCGCAAAGCGGGGCAAAAGACCGAAAAGTTAGGCCAGCATCTGCTCGCCAAGCCCTTAAAGCCTGGCAAGAACACGGAGGCTGACTCAGCCTGAAGGACCTGTGCCGGTGACAGAGAAACAAAAAAATCAATTTGGCACCTTTGGCGGCGTTTTTACGCCAGCCATTCTCACCATCCTTGGCGTTATCATGTTCATGCGCGCCAATTTTGTCGTGGGTCATGCCGGGGTGATCCATGCCCTTATTATCCTGGTGTGTGCCAAGCTGATCACCCTCACCACCTCCTTTTCCATTTCAGCGGTGAGTACCAACATGGAGATGCGGGGCGGCGGCTCCTACTTCCTCATTTCCCGCGTCCTGGGGGCCGAGTTCGGCGGCGCTATCGGTATTGCCCTGTTTTTCGCCCTGGCCCTGTCCGTGCCCTTTTATATCCTCGGTTTCAGCGAGGCCCTGGTGTTGATCTACCCGAGCCTGGGCCCCTCTTTTCAGTACATTACCCTGTCGAGTGGTCTGCTGCTTTTTCTTATCGCCTTTTTCGGCGCTGATATCGCCATCAAGACCCAGTATCTGATCATGGTTTTTTTGGCAATGGCCATATTCGCCTTTATGGCCGGGGGCATCAGTCTCTTTAGCTGGCAGCAGCTGGCCGATAACCTTGGACCTGCCCCGGTGGCAGGCGGTGGCCAGCCCGGTTTTCCCTTTTGGATACTCTTTGCCATCTATTTCCCGGCGGTCACCGGTATTGATGCCGGGGTTAATATGTCCGGCGACCTTAAGGACCCGAGGCGCTCTATTCCCCGCGGCACCTTGGCGGCAGTCAGCGTCGGTTTTGTCGTTTATTTCTGTCAGATTGTTATTTCCGGCGGCGCCTATAGCCGGGAGATGCTGATCACCTCGCCCTTCGGGGTACTCCGCGATAATGCCGTCTTCGGCTGGGGTATGCTGGTGGGTTTGGGGGTGGTGGCCGCCACCCTGTCCAGCGCCTTAAGCAGCTATCTCGGGGCGCCCAGAGTATTACAGGCCGTGTCTCGGGACCGCCTGCTCCATTTCTTGCGGCCCTTTGCCAGGGGGACTGTCAAGGGCGATGAGCCGCGGCGGGCCCTGCTCCTTACCGCCCTTATCACCCTTGTCGTCTTGCTGTGGGCCGGCAACTCCACCTCCGGTGGCGCCCTGAATGCCGTGGCCGCCATCATTACCATGTTTTTTCTCTATACCTACGGCATGATTAATCTGGCCGCCTTTATCGAGGGTTTTAGCGACAACCCCTCCTTCCGGCCCAAGTTCAGGTTTTTCCACTGGTCTATTGCCTTGGTCGGTGGGGTTGGGGCCATCATGGCTTGTTTTTTGATTAACTGGCTGGCAGCCCTTGTTGCCCTAGGTCTTATTATTCTTTTTCTCTGGCACCTGCGCACCAAGCATCTGCGGACGGTCTTCGGTGATGCCCGGCGTGGCTTTCTCTTCCATAACACCCGAAACAACCTCTACAGGCTCAACCGCCTGCCAGACGACTCCAAAAACTGGCGCCCCACTGTTCTCATATTTTCCGGCATGCCTTCCGAGCGTGAGGATCTCATAATTTTTTCCTGCTGGCTAGAGGCCAAGAGGGGCCTGGTCTATCTGGCCAATGTTCTTATTGGTGATTTTCATGACCTGGTGCCACGCCGGCGTGCCGCTATCCGCCAGCTTAACAAGTTCTGCCTGGACAATAATTTCGAGGCCTTTCCCTTGGTGGTTATGGCCCCTGACATGGATCAGGGTATTTCCATGCTCCTCCAGGCCACCTCCACCGGCCCTATACACCCCAACTTGGCCGTCTTTGGCTGGTCCCACCCCCTGGAACGCACCAAGGGCTATGTCTCCGGCCTGCGCACGGCGGCAAATCTCGACATGAGCCTGGTCCTTTTGCACACCGATAAGCACCCCCGCGACATCTTTAAGGGCCGCCGGCGCATTGATGTCTGGTGGCGAGGACAGAAAAACGGTGGCCTCATGCTGCTGCTCGCCTATCTTCTCACCGAAAACTGGGAGTGGCACGGTGTCAAAATTCGGGTCCTGCGGTTGGTCGATAGTGAAGAGGGGGTGCAGCCGGCAACAGAGGCATTGCAGGATCTCATCGACCGGGCCCGGGTCGATGCCAAGGCCCATACCATTTGTAGTGACAAGCCTTTTGCCAAGGTGCTTCATGACTATTCAACCGATTCCTGCTGCGCCATCCTCGGCTTTGAGTTGCCGCTTGAAGGCGAAGAGGCGGCCTGGCATACAACCAACAAACGCTTTGTGGAGCGGGTGCCCACCATCATGCTGGTCAACAGCCAGGGCGGCGAGAGCCTCCTGGTCTAAAACCCCTTAGGCGTTTCTTCTCTTAGTTCTCACTGAGACATAACACCCTTCTAACAATTCAGGCCTACCTTGTTGCTAAACACGTAACGACAATAAGGAGGTGCGGAATGGAAAATAACGGCCACTACTATAGTTATGGTAGTTACCTGGTCCAACCCGGTAGCGGGGAAAGGTCTTATAACTCTGCCGATTCCCAGGGAGATTTGGGCCATCTTTTGTTGAGTGATCACGTGCATGACCTGGCCTTGGAAAAGGCGGCCAAAAAGATCTGCACCCTCAAATGCGGCCTCTGTCCTCTCAAGGAGGAGGATTTTTTCGGTTGTCAGGTGCCTTGTCATGAGGACATCAGACCGTGGCAATGTTGGGTTGCCCATTTTAAAAAGCTGGCCTCGGAGAAGCCAGCGACTTCGTGAGCACGCCCTTTCCCCTTTGGCCTTGGCCTCTACCCTGGTGGGACTTTGCGGCCGGCAGGTTGAAGGCGGCCCGCCCAGTACGACACTTTGATTTTGGAGATAAAAATGAAATGTCAATATCTGAAAACCTATAACGCTGTTTCCGGCGGCTGGTGTGTTCATGCCTGCGCTGCTAGGACGACCCCTTATGTCCCCAGTCTTTCTGAAGTCAACTCCTACTGCAATACCCAGCGCTCGCAAGGTTGTATCTATGGTCGTCGTTTGAGCCAAGGCCGCCTTGCAGATGGATCCGCTATTATGACAGAAGGGATGCCCGCATAAGGCCTGCGACAGAGGCTGCAAGCCAAAAACAAATTAGTACATTTATGTAAAATATATTTGCCATAAATGGCTTCTTTGGCAGATAAGCCTTCGTTTTTTCATTTTTCTCAAAGCATCTTGCTGAAGGAGGAGAGAAGAAGGTGGAGCTGCTGGGCCAGTTTTCTTTCCTGGTTTCGCAGTGTGCTCAGCAGCTCATTTTTGCTGATGGGTGCCGGAGACAGAGAGCGCAGCCACTCCTTGTTTTGGGCGTACCAGGCACTGACGTCGTCCGGGTGGGCAGCGTGGTTGTCAAACTGGATGCCGATAACATGGGGGCGTTCCTTGATGCCGAAGGCCTCCACCTGGCATTCCTGGGAGGTGGCGAGAATATGGAAATGGCGCGGAACCGGCGGGATGACGGCCTGGCCGTGCCACTTGAAGGTGGGGAAGGGCGAGGCAAAGCCTTTGAAAAGGGGATGGTTGCGGCCATTGGCGGTGAGAAAGGCCTGGGAGACGCCGATGGATGTGCAGAAGTTGGGGCCGATCTGGGCGCCGAGGGCCTCGGCCAGCAGCTGGTGGCCGAGGCAGATGCCCAGGCAGGGTCGGTTAGCTGCCAGGATTTCCTTGAGGCTTTTTTTCTCAGCCACCAGAAAGGGGTAGCGTTTCTCCTCGTCGACATTGGCGCTGCCGCCCAGAATGAGAAAGCCGTTATAGTCGTCCGGGTCAGGGAAAATTCCCTGCCAGGCCTTGATGATGTCAAGTTCAATGTTGTTGCGCTGGGCTGCCTGCTGAAGAAAACGACCAGGTCCTTCCCATGGGCTGTGTTGGAAGACTGCCAGTTTCTTGGTCATGGTGTTCGCCTTGAGCTCTGCAGGGTCTCTGCCGGCTTCCAGGGGCAGGTCGCCGGCAGAGAGGAGGAAGAAGGGGTTGAGGTTAATAAGGGGGCAGGACTGAGGGAGAGTGTCGTCCCGCCCGTGCAAGGGTGATAGTTTCTTGTTTTTTAAAAGGCAAAGCTTGCGGAAACGCCGCCGTAGAAGGTTGTCTCATCATTGTCGTAGCCGGCGTTGTCGACTTCAAGCATGTCCTCTGCATCGTTAGACAGGGCAAAGGAGCAATAGGCCTCCGGGGTGATGGTCAGGTAGTCGCCCACACTAATGGGCAGAGCCACTGACAAAACACCGTCGAAGAAATTACTGAATTCGTCGGTGGGGTCAGAGGGGTCGGCGTAGGTGGTTTCTTCGTCGGCCATCAGGTAGCTTGCTTTGGCGCCTAGGTCCAGTGATATAGTGTCGCTCAGGGGAAATGAGTGTGAAACCTCAGCGGTTACATACCAGCCGGGGAAGGAATCGTAGTCGCGGTAAATGGTCAGGGTGGGAGTTAGAAGAATGTCCTTGCTGGCAGCGGCATACACCTCTTGGCTGTCCTTAGCACCATCTAACGAGTAATAAATATAGCCTGCGCCAAAGTCGAGACCGAGCATTGACCAATCGTAGGACAGGGTGAGGTCTGTCTCGTTCCAGTTGTTGGTTTCAGTGGCTGTCGGGTCGTACTGGTCGGTGTCGAGATTGCCCCAGAGGTTGGCAGCAAAGCCCATATAGGAAACGGTCATTGAGGGTTGGATGACCATGCTGTCCTCGCTAAAGGTCCAGCCGCGCCAAACATACTGGCTGTAAATCCCTACGCTCAGATCGGCCTCGGGCTTTTCCTCTTCAGCCATTGCCAGGGTAAAGGTGCCGAAGGTCATTGCGCCGCAAAGCAGGGATGTCATAATTTTTTTGGAAATACCTCTCATGTTACTACTCCTCTCTCAAATCAAGATGAAAATGTGAAAAAAAGCCCGGCAGTATCTATCGGCACTGCCGGGTATGGTTTGACTATTTGGTGACAAGGTGATGATCGGCGTAGGCATAGTGCTCGACAATGTCGACGCCGATCATGTCCTCTGGTAGCGTTTGACAGATTATCTACGACTTGTTGATGACAAAGCCGCCGTAGGCCTCCATGCCATGTTCGCCAACGTCAAGACCCTTGAGTTCTTCTTCCTCGTCAACCCGTATACCGAGGGTGACTTTAAGGATCAGGAAGAGGATAAAGGCTGCGGGAAAACAGGCAACGCCATAAGCGATTACGCCCAGGAGCTGCACCATGAAAGAATGGTCAGCGCTGAAGATGCCGACAGCCAAGGTGCCCCAGATACCGCAGACAAGATGAACGGAGATGGCACCAACGGGATCATCAAGCTTAATACGGTCGATGATCATAACTGAGGCCACAACCAGAAGGCCTGCGATAAAACCGATAACAATAGAGCTCATAACGCTGACAACATCCGCACCGGCAGTAATACCAACCAGGCCAGCCAGGGCACCATTAAGAGCCATGGTCAGATCAGGTTTTTTCTGCAGGATCCAGCTCAACATTATGGCGCCGACAATACCGGCTGCGGCAGCGAGGCACGTTGTAACAAAGACAAAAGATACCAGTGCGGGATCAGCAGAAAGGACAGAGCCGCCGTTGAAGCCGAACCAGCCAAGCCAAAGGAGAAAGACACCGATGGTTGCAAGTGGCATGTTATGGCCCATGATCGGCTTAATTTTGCCGCCGACATATTTGCCAAGACGAGGTCCAAGCAGCATGACGCCTGCCAGAGCTGCCCAGCCGCCAACAGAGTGGACCAGGGTTGAACCGGCAAAATCATAGAAACCTTTGGCGTCTAACCAGCCACCGCCCCATTTCCAGCTACCTACCCAGGGGTATATAAAGGCAACATAGATGACGGAAAAAATCAGGAATGAGTGCAGTTTGATACGTTCGGCTACGGCACCGGAAACAATTGTTGCCGCTGTTGCGGCGAACATTGCCTGAAAAATAAAGTCAGTCCAGTAGGTGTATATGCCAACACCGTCATCTCCAGTGACCATCATGCTGGCCGGGTCAACACCAATTCCAAAACCGGCGAAGCCAAAAAAGGCACCAATGGAAAAATCTCCGGGATACATGAGGTTGAAGCCGACAACAGCGTAGGTTAGAAGGCCAATGGCGATAATAGCCGTGTTTTTAAAAAGGATATTGACCGTATTTTTAGCCTGGGTCATCCCAGCCTCCAGGCAGGCAAAGCCAAGATGCATGGCAAAAACCAGAAAGGCGGCAACCAGCATCCAGGTGTTATTGACAACGTACATTGCAGCCGCCCCGGCTACCTCTGCTGCGCCTTCGCCTGCCAGGGCTACCCCTGGCATGGCCATCAGGGCTGCAAAGAATGGCAGGACTGCTTTCCGTGCGATTGACTTTTTCATTGGTAACTCCTTGTTACTTAAATTGATAACAGTCTTGTTCATGTCTAAATTGCCTCCTCATCGGTTTCGCCGGTACGAATCCGGGTGATGGAGTCAACCGGCAGGACAAAGATCTTGCCGTCGCCGATCTTGCCGGTCTGGGTTGCTGCCATTACGGTACTGACGACCTGGTCCACCATGTCGCTGGCCAGGACCATCTCAACCTTGACCTTTGGAATAAAGTCAACGTTGTACTCGGCGCCACGGTAGATCTCGGTGTGGCCTTTCTGCCGCCCAAAGCCTTTTACTTCGCTGACGGTCATGCCGGTGATCCCGATGTCGTTCAGGGCGTCCTTGAGGGCATCCAGCTTAAAGGGCTTGATGATTGCTTCGATTTTTTTCATTGTCTCCTCCTTGGGGAAAAATTCTATTTGCAAGGAGGTAGAGCGATAAGCGTGCCACAGTGGCAATTAAAAAATAAAAAAGCCGCCATCCCTTATTGGCAAAGGGTTGGCGGCTTGAGGCTGTGGTTTTGGGGAGGGAGCTTGGCGTGGTAAATATCTACATAAATGTAAACATTTATTTTTGTATAATTACAAAATTGTAATTATACAAGGAGGCTCGGGGCCTGGAATGGGGAGAGAATGAGAGCTTATTTTGAGGTCTTCAAAACAAAATCTTTGGCATTATCACCGCGAAGATTTTCAGCCAGACC
>JBFFIS010000025.1:0-14216 GCA_041556375.1 Desulfurivibrionaceae bacterium
CCATGGCCTGGCAGAAGCGTTCTTCGAGTTTTTCGAGCTTCTGGCGGTCCTTTTTGCCGATGGTCGAGTCACCGCTGCCTGTTTTTGGCAGGCCGGCCACGGTGGCAAGGCAGGAGTAGAGCCTGTCGAGGCCGGATTCGGCGTCCTGCATGGCCTGGTCAGTGAAATCAAGCGGTGTCCGGTACTGGGCGGAAAAGACGAAGAGGCGCAGGACCTCAGCTGGGTATTTCTCCAGCATCTCGCGGATGGTGAGGAAGTTGCCCAGGGACTTGGACATCTTCTCGTCCTTGATGGTGACAAAGCCGTGGTGGATCCAGGTGTTAACAAAGGGCTTGCCGTTTGCCCCTTCACTCTGGGCAATCTCGTTTTCGTGGTGGGGGAAGATGAGGTCCTTGCCGCCGCCATGGATGTCAAAGGTGTCTCCCAGATATTTCTTCGACATGGCTGAGCATTCTATGTGCCAGCCGGGCCGCCCTGGCCCCCAAGGGCTCTCCCAGGTAGGCTCGCCGGGTTTGCTGCTCTTCCAGAGCACAAAATCCATGGGGTTTTCCTTCTTGTCGCTGATGGCGATGCGGGCTCCGGCCATCATATCTTCAAGGTTGCGGCCGGAAAGGGCACCGTAACCGGCAAATTTTGTCACTCGGTAATAGACATCGCCGTCCTGCTCGTAGGCCAGGCCTTTAGCGATCAAGGTTTCAATGAGCTCGATGATCTCCGGGATATGTTCGGTGGCCTTGGGCTCCATGTCAGGAGTGAGATTGCCGAGGCTTTCCATGTCCTCGTGAAAGGCCTGGATAAAACGGTTGGAAAGTTCCTCGGTTGTGGTATTTTGCTCTGCGGCCCGCTTGATAATCTTGTCGTCGATATCGGTGAAATTTCTGATAAAGGTCACAGACTTGCCGCGATAGCGCAGGTAGCGGACGATCATATCAAAGACCAGGGTGGAGCGGGCATGGCCAAGGTGGCAATAGTCGTAGACCGTGATGCCACAGACATAGAGATTGACGTGGTTTTCTTTGATGGTTGAAAGCGGCTCTTTCTTGCCTGTCTTGGTGTTATATGTCGAAATGGTCATGGTAGAAGACGAAATTGAAATAAGTTCAAAATAAACAGCTTTTGGGCTGGGAAGGGCAGTGTCTTTGAAGGTAGACACTATAACTCCTTCACAAAATTGAGGCAACCATAGCATATAATGATGAAAGACTATACGGAAAAACTGATTCAAACAAAGACCCTGGAAAACGGGGTCAAGGTGTCGCTCTTTGATTTTTGCAAAGCGATAGCGGCAGACCGCTGGTATGTCAAAATTCTCTGCCGGGTTGAACTGGCCGTGTCAGAAGAAATGCTTGCCGGATCCAGCCTCGATAGCGCTGGCCAGGCGGCTTTTATTGAGCACTGTCATGGCGTTCTTGTCCATGAGTTTACCAAGGAACGCAATTTTGTTGATGAAAATGTCAAGGATGAGGTGGTAGAGGCAATTGTCGCTCAGGTTAACGACAACTCCTTGAGCTATGTGGCTAACCCTGTTTTTGCCGCCAATCTTTTTAAGCAAAAGGTCGAGGATTTTATCCAGGAGCAGCATGTCCGTGCCCAGATGGGTATGGCTCATGATGACGAAGAAGAGGATGATGGTCCGGCTGATTTTTCCTCCTGCTTTCAGGATTAGCCACCCTGCCTGTCGGTAGCCGGTTTGCAAGGGTGGTTCAGCCGAAATATCCTTGACAAACCACGGCCTGCGCAGCATATTGCGCGTTTCTTAACATTACATATGGCTAACAATGTGCCAGCCATTGAGACTTTTAGGCCCTATGGCCTACGTAATATATCGTTCAAGGAGATAACATGAAGGTTTTGATCAGTGACAATCTTGATCCCATCGGGGAAAAGATTCTTAAGGAAGCCGGACTCGAAGTAGATGTGAATACCGGTCTTGCCCCTGAAGAGCTCAAAAAAATCATCGGCCAATATGATGGCCTCGTTATTCGGAGCGCCACCAAGGCAACCGATGAAATTATTGCAGCCGCTGATAACCTGAAAGTCATTGGCCGTGCCGGTATTGGCCTTGACAACGTTAATATCCCTGAGGCCTCAAAGCGCGGCATTGTGGTGATGAATGCTCCCGATGGTAATGCCACCACCGCTGCCGAGCATGCCATTGCCATGATGATGTCCCTGACCAGAAATATCCCCCAGGCCACTGCTCGTCTGAAAGAGGGCGGCTGGGACAAGAAAAAGTTTCAGGGCCGCGAGGTCACCAATAAGACTGTCGGTATCATCGGTATTGGTCGCATCGGCGCTATCTTTGCTGATCGCGCCAAGGGCCTGAAGATGAAGGTCATTGCCTTTGACCCCCATATGCCTAAGGAAATTGCCGAAAAGATCGGTGTTGAACTGGTCAGCATGGAAGAGCTCTGTGCCCGCTCCGATTATTTCTCCGTCCATGTGCCGCTCACCAAAGAGACCGCAAAACTGATCTCCACCAAGGAGTTTAAGGCCATGAAGAAGGAGGCCATGTTCATCGATTGCGCCCGTGGCGGTGTGGTTGATGAGGAGGCCCTCTACGAGGCCCTTAAAAATGGCGAGATCAGGGGCGCTGCCCTGGATGTTTTTGAGAAGGAGCCGACCTCCATTGAGACCACACCTCTGCTGAGCTTACCCAATTTTATCTGTACACCTCACTTAGGTGCTTCCACCTCTGAGGCCCAGATCAATGTTGCCATTGCCATCTGTGAACAGATGGCCGATTATCTTAATAACGGCACCGTAACCAACGCCGTTAACGTGCCTTCGGTGAGCGCTGAGGTTCTTGCCAAGATCGGCCCTTATGCCACCCTGGCTGAGATGATGGGCTCCTTGCATATGCAGATTGCCAAGGGCGGTGTTGAAGAGGTTACCCTGGAATTTGCCGGCGACTTGGCCGAGATGAATACCAACCCGATTACGGTTTCTTTTCTGAAGGGCCTTTTTACCCCTATCCTCAAGGATGCCGTTAATTTTGTTAATGCTCCGATGATCGCTAAGGACCGTGGTATTAAGGTGGTTGAGGCCAAAACTGGCGATTCTGATGCCTTTACCAGTCAGCTTACCGTTACTGTCAAGACCAGCGATGGTGAAAACAAGCTGTCCGGGACGGTGTTTGGTAAGAGTGAGCCGCGCCTGGTTCGCCTTAACTCCTTCCGCCTTGAGGCCCTTCTTGATGGCCCCATGCTCTTTGTCTCCAATGACGATGTCCCCGGCGTTATTGGCGCCCTGGGAACAACCCTTGGTAATTTAGGCGTTAATATCTCCCGGATGACTGTGGGCCAAGAGGTTGATGCTGATTCCACCAAAAATGTCATTCTGCTTAATACCACGATGCTGCTCAACAAGGATCAGCTTGCTGCTGTCAAGGAGCTTGAGCATATTACCGATGCCATGGTTCTTGATATGTAAGGTGAGTTTTTTGTTGTCTGTTAAAAGAGCTGCCTGGCTACGGTCAGCTCTTTTAAATTGCATGAACGAAAAGGGATGAGGTGCTCAGATGGATGAGGAACAATGCCGATGCGCTGGTGGAGTTGTTAAGGATGGTAAATGCGTCATGCCAGAGGTTACTTTTACTGCCTTTATCATGTCTTTAAATACCTCCGCTCTGTATCATTTGGGTGAAATACCCGACCCGGTCACCGGCCAGACGGCCCAGGATCTTGTTTTGGTAAAGCATACTATTGACACCCTTGACCTCCTGGAAAAAAAGACCAAGGGCAACCTTACCGAGGATGAAAAACATATCCTGGAAAAATTTACCTATGACCTGAAGATGCGTTACGTTCAGGCCGCGAAATAATTGTTTTTTCACTGACGATGTCCTCCTCTCTTGACCTGATGGCCCCTGCCAAGGTCAACCTTTGCCTTGAGGTGCTTGCCCGGCTGCCCAACGGTTACCATGAGCTCGACTCATGGATGCACAAGATCTCGCTTTTTGACGAACTTTCCCTGGCTATTGTCGATCAACCGGGAATCCACCTGAGCTGCTCGGATTCTTCCCTGCCCTGCGACGACAGAAATCTTGTCTATCGCGCTGCTGCTCTCTTTTATGAAAATATTCATCAGGGGCCTAGGCTGGACATAAGCCTGCAGAAAAAAATCCCTATTGCCGCCGGCCTTGGTGGCGGTTCTAGTGATTGCGCTGCCACCCTAAATGGCCTGAACCGTTTGCATGGTAATCCCCTTAGCCAGGAGCACCTTCTTGAGCTCGGCAAAAGTCTGGGCGCTGATGTGCCTTTCTTTATTCAGCCCTTCTGTTCGGCCCGAGCCCGCGGCATTGGTGAAAGGCTTTCGAGTCTGCCCCCGCTTACCGGATGTTTTCTGGTTCTTGTTAATCCCGGGATTGCCGTTTCAACCAAATGGGTTTTTGAAAATTTACAGAAGAAATTTACAGGATCATCGCTGCTTGCTGGCTGGGAAAATTCTCCAAAAACAGCCAATTATGCGTTGACAACAGGTGGTAAAAAATATATTTTAGGCCGCGCGTCAGAAAGGTGCCTTGATTTTCATCTTGTTAACGACCTAGAAGGGGTCACGGGCACTAAGTATCCAGAAATAATGGTCATTAAAGAAGTTCTTTTGGCCCATAAGTCCTTTGGCACCCTGATGAGTGGCAGTGGGTCAACGGTTTTTGGCCTCTTTCTTGACGAAAAAGACGCCTATTCATGTGTTGAGGCAATGGCAATCGACTATCCCCATTGGCTTAGTTTTGTGACGGTTCCTCTAGGTCATGAGTCCTGTCCGGCATAATATAATACGATTTATCTTCACTTGACTTTTAGTTTGCTGGGGCGTCGTCAAGCGGTAAGACACAGGCCTTTGACGCCTGCATTCGTAGGTTCGAATCCTACCGCCCCAGCCATTTTCTTTTGATTCTCAGATGACTACAGGGCCACCAAAGAGGCAACGATGACGAACAAGAAAGACATAATGCTTATCTCCGGCAACGCCAATATAGAGCTTGCCCAAGATATCTCATCCATTCTTAACCTTCCCCTGGTGGAAAGGGAGGTGAAAACCTTCAGTGATGGTGAGACCTACGTTGAAATTAAAGATAATGTCCGCGGTCGCGATGTCGTTGTTATTCAGCCTACCTGTACTCCCGTCAATGACCATTTGATGGAACTTATGCTCATTGCCGATGCCCTGCGTCGGGCCTCAGCCCGCCGCATTACAGCTGTTATGCCTTATTATGGTTATTCCCGTCAGGACCGTAAGGTTGCCCCCAGGGTGCCCATTTCAGCCAAGGTGGTTGCCGAAATGCTCATGGCAGTTGGTATCCGCCGAGTGTTGACCATGGATCTCCACGCCGGTCAGATTCAGGGTTTTTTCAGTATCCCTGT
Source organism: Desulfurivibrionaceae bacterium (assembly GCA_041556375.1). Taxonomy (GTDB): domain Bacteria; phylum Desulfobacterota; class Desulfobulbia; order Desulfobulbales; family SURF-16; genus BM506. Next base: position 5,367 of record JBFFIS010000025.1, read on the forward strand.
TGATAATATGTATTGCGCACCTGTCATCCTTGATGATATACGTACCTGCTTTGGTAATGGTGACGTGGTGATGGTTTCACCCGACGCCGGTGGTGTTGAGCGGACCAGGGCCTTTGCTAAAAGACTTGACGCCGATCTGGCCATTATTGATAAACGTCGCGAGCGTGCCAATGTTGCTGAGGCTATGAACGTTATCGGCGATGTGACCGGGAAGAGGGCGATTCTTCTCGATGATATGGTTGATACGGCAGGCACCTTATGTGGTGCTGCCTCCATGCTTTTAAAGGCTGGGGCAAAAGAGGTCCATGCCTATTGTTCCCATGCTGTTTTGTCAGGTCCGGCCATTGAGCGGATATCTGACTCTGAAATCACCACTATGGTGGTGACCAATACTATTCCTTTGCAGGAAAATGCCAAGAACTGCTCAAAAATAAAGGTTCTTTCCGTTTCCAATCTTCTTGCCAAGGCTATTCATTGCATTCACTCTGAGGACTCTGTGAGTTCTTTGTTTGTTTAGATTGTTTTAATTGAGGAGGTCCTCCCATGATTCAAATTGATGTTACTGCACAGTTAAGAGATAAGTTCGGCAAAGGTGCCGCTCGTACCATTCGTCGCGATGGTCGTACCCCTGCTATTTTATACGGTCCTAAGACCGATCCTATGGCTCTGACCCTTGACACCCATACCTTCACGAAATCCCTTCTTGGCCTTCAGCGTGCTAACGCTGTTATCTCCCTTGATATTGAAGGTGATGGTCAGAAGAGTGTCATGGTTAAGGATATTCAGGTTGACCCTATTAACAACGCCCTCAAGCATGCTGATTTCTATGAGCTTGATCTAAACAAAGAGTATTCCTACACTGTGCCTGTTATCTATTCAGGTAAGGCAAAGGGTGTGGATACCGGTGGTGACATGGAAGTACATGTCAATGCTGTAAATCTGAAAGGTAAGCCTCTGGATATCCCTGATAATATCGAGGTTGATGTCACCCCTCTGCAGATTGACGATAAGATTACCGTCAGTGAGCTTGCTATTCCCGAGGGCGTTACCCTTGTGGGTAAAACTGAGACAGTCTGTGTTGCTGTGATCGGTGCTTAAACGTTCTGTTGTAGCATAGTGCCTTAAAATCGGCTGGAAGAGGGATACCTTTTTCAGCCGATTTTTATTTTGACAGGAGAGAGATGTATCTGATCGTCGGCCTGGGTAACCCAGGGGAGAAATATAGGAAGACCAGGCATAATATCGGATTTCAGGCTGTGGAGCAATTGGCTGCACAAGTCGGGGCACGCTTTGGCGAGTCAAAATGGAAGGCCTTGGTCTGCAAGGCATCTGTCGCTGGCCAGGGCGTTGTTTTAGTAAAACCTCAGACCTTTATGAATCTCAGTGGCGAAGCCGTGGAGCCTATTGCCTCCTATTACAAGGTTCCCCATGACAAGGTCATCGTCATTCACGATGACCTTGATCTCGACTGCGGTAGAATCAAGCTCTGCGTCAATAGAGGGGCAGGGGGCCATAATGGTATCAAGTCGATCATCCAGCGTCTGGGTGACAAATCCTTTAACCGTATAAAGATCGGCATTGGCCGACCGCCTGAGGCTATGCCTGTCGATCGCTATGTCTTAGCGACATTTACCGATGAGGAGCTGGTGGTGGTTTCCCCAGCCATTGATCTGGCCCAAGAGGCAGTTCGACTCATTATCGATAAGGGTATGGCTGCTGCTACCCAGGTTATTCATAGTGCGTAATTGCTCCTTGTACCGTTCAGGCCGGGGGCGGCTTCGATATCCTTCCTTGTAATTTTTGGAAATTGTGTTAAGTTGAACAGCTTACTGCAATTATCTATTTATTATTCCTGCCTTCCCACTTTTGATTTCGTGCAAGATAGTATTTGTTTCGTTTCGAGACTGACCACTAACTTTACACTGACAGGAATCGCTTCTTTAAAGGAGAATTACCGTGTTTAAAAAAGGCGATATGGCTGTCTATCCGGCCCATGGTGTCGGGGAAATTCAGGCTGTTGAAACTAAAACAATGGCTGGTTTAGAGCAATCTTTTTACGTGATGAAAATCGTCGACACCGCCATGGTGGTGATGATTCCCTGTAGCTCCAGCGAGAAAGTCGGCCTGCGGGCCATTGTCTCCCCAGGTGATGCTGATAAAGTCTTTGATATCCTTAAGCAGACAGATGTCGAGATTGTCCAGCAGCCCTGGAATCAGCGCTATCGTGAATACATGGAGAAGATTAAGTCCGGCTCTGTTTTTGAGATTGCCGGCGTCCTTCGCGACCTCTTCCTTCTTCAGCATGATAAAGAGCTTTCCTTTGGCGAGAGGAAGATGGTCGATACGGCCAAATCCCTCCTGGTGACTGAAATTGCTCTTGCTCGTAAGATCAATGAAGATGATGTGACTGTGCAGATCGATAAAATTTTCGATGCCTAGTCTGTTGTTTTTTTAGATGACTAAGGGGGCCCAATCTGCAAGAGGTTGGGCCCCCTTTTTTTTGTTTGGCATCCCTGCTTTTGCTGGATATTATGGTTGATTGTCCATAGTTGTGTTTCGTCTGTGGCCCTGGTCCCCACCTTGAGGGTCGACACCTGTTATTCTTCTTTATCCTTTGTTTAGCAATTTATGTCTCAACACCCTTCGTCTTTTACCAATACCTATGAGATGTACGCTGGTTCCCTTGATCAGGGGCACCGCCTGGACAAGGTTCTCCATAATAATTCTCACCTTGCTGATCTGTCCAGGTCGAGAATTCAAAAACTGATTAAAGATGGCTATGTTCAGGTGAATGATCAGAAGGTGAAGCTCAGTTATAAGCTACACGAGAAAGACCATATATCTGTCACTATTCCGTCACCAAAAGAGCTTCTCCTGCAACCCCAGGAGCTGCCTCTGGGTATTCTTTTTGAGGATGAACATCTCATTGTCCTTAATAAAGAGGCGGGGGTGGTTGTTCATCCGGCAGCTGGCAATATGGATGGTACCCTTGTTCACGGCCTTCTGTATCATTGTCAGGATCTTTCCGGGATCGGCGGCGTGATGCGGCCGGGCATTGTTCACCGTCTCGATAAGGACACCTCAGGGGTACTTGTGGTTGCCAAGACCGACCTGGCTCATCAGAACCTCGTCGAGCAGTTTCAGAAGCGCCAGGTCCGTAAAGTCTATCTGGCCATTGTCGCTGGATGTCCGCCAGAGCCGGCCGGTGTTATCGAAACCTTGATTGGACGCCATCCTGTCCACCGCAAAAAGATGGCAGTCCTGGAGAGGGGAGGGCGTACCGCCCTTACCGAGTATGAGTTGGTAGAGTCCTTTGGCCAGGCTGCGCTGCTCAGGGTGGTCATTAAGACAGGGCGCACTCATCAGATCAGAGTTCATATGAACCATATAGGTTGTCCCGTTCTTGGCGACGCTGTCTATGGTGGCAAGAGGGCGCAGATGGCAGGGGTAGCCAGGCAATGCCTCCATGCCGCTCAACTAACCATCGCCCATCCTTTGACGACGGAAATCCTGCAATTTGATGCCCCCATGCCGGAAGATATGAAATCTTTACTGGCTTCCCTGCGTACGGAAAAAGAGTAGGCTGGCTCATGGATCAAGCTGGATTAAACAAGAAAGAAGTGTTTGGTGTCACCGGTTTTATTGGTTCAGGGAAGAGTATGGTCAGTCGCTTGTTGGCGCTGCGACTTGGCTGTCCTCACTTTGATGTCGATAAGATTGCCCGTGATCTCATGGTGCCAGGCAAGGACGGCTGGCGCGCTGTCAAGGGCTATAATCCCAAATACATAATGTCTGACGGCACCTTGGATCGTGTTCTGCTACGGCATGATATCTTTTTTGAGCCTGCCGTGAAAGATGCAATTGACATTCTTGTTCATCCTCTTGTCAGGGCGCGGCTTGTTGAGGTTTTAGCGGCGACGCCGGACCCTCGTGCTGTTGTCGAGGTTCCCTTGCTGTTAGAAGCGGGTTGGGTCGATCTTTTTGACAGGATTATTCTTGTCTATGCTGACAAGGATGTGTGTTTAAGGAGGGTCATACTGCGAGATGGGGTAGACGGTGGGCAGGCAGAGAGGTCATATCAGAGTCAGATGGGGCCGGATATGAAAATTGACAGGGCCGACCATGTTATTGATAATAGCGGTAGTTGGTGGAATACCCAATTGCAGCTTCTGCATTTAGTCGATATTTTGAGCGGCTAACCTGTTTAATCTGTTAAAAAGCTTGACAGTGAATTTCTGGGCAGCTATAGATAATAAGTGCCTTATGCACCCCCAAGTCTTCGTTTTCCCCCCTTCTTGTCACCATCTTTAAAAGTCATATTAGCCTTTTGCTAATAGGTGCACATATCTGAATTAATTTTTTTGAAAGGCTCACAAATTACGTAGCAACAGGGGCTTTACCCCCTTTCTTATCTTTACTTTCCCCATAACATTCTCTCGCATTAACTAACCCCTCTATTGCCAAAATAAGATGTTAAAAGATCATTCTTGATCTTGAGAGAACCCTTACTAAACCTTATCTTCCCTTCCGCGGGCGCAAAACAAAACTATTTTGAAAGAAGAAACCACACCAAAACAGATGACCCACAGCCGCAAAACTGCTGCAAACGATCACTTTGTCTCTATTCACTTGAGTGAGCTGAAGGCTAAGAAGATTCAAGACCTGACCGATCTCGCTAAGGATCTTGGTATTGAAGATTTTAGCTCGTTACGTAAGCAGGAGTTGATTTTTGCCATTATTAAAACCCAGTCCGGCAAGAAAAATAGCAAGAATATCAGTGTTAGAGCTGATGGTGTTCTTGAAATTCTGCCTGATGGTTTTGGTTTCCTCCGCGCCCCTGATTATAATTATCTTCCAGGTCCAGACGATATCTATGTGTCGCCGGCCCAAATTCGCAAACTGAGTCTGCGCACCGGTGATACGGTCGAGGGTCAGGTTCGTCCTCCTAAGGAAGGGGAGCGGTATTTTGCCCTCCTGAAGGTTGATAGCGTCAATTTTGATACCCCTGCTAACAATCGCAAGAAGACCCTGTTTTCCAATCTCACCCCTCTCCACCCGAACGAGCGCATTAAGCTCGAGTTTCAGCCTGACAGCTATGCCATGCGCGTTATGGACTTAATGTGTCCAATCGGTAAAGGCCAGAGGGGGCTTATTGTTGCCCCACCACGAACAGGCAAGACGGTTCTTGTTAAGGAAATAGCCAATGCTATCACCAAGAACCATAAGGAAGTTAAGCTCATTGTTCTTCTTATTGATGAGCGTCCTGAAGAGGTCACGGATATGGCCCGCAGTGTCAATGCCGAGGTGGTCAGCTCTACCTTTGATGAGCCGCCCCAGCGTCATATCCAGGTCGCTGAGATGGTTATCGAGAAGGCCAGGCGCCTTGTCGAGCACAAGTATGACGTTGTGATCCTGCTCGACAGCCTGACCAGACTTGCTCGGGCCTATAATACGGTTATTCCTCCCAGCGGTAAGATTCTCTCCGGTGGTGTCGATTCCAATGCCCTTCATCGTCCTAAGAGGTTTTTCGGCGCTGCTCGGAATATTGAGGAGGGCGGTAGCCTTACTATTATTGCCTCTGCCCTTATTGATACCGGCAGTCGGATGGATGAGGTTATTTTCGAAGAGTTCAAAGGTACGGGTAATATGGAGGTCATCCTTGACCGTAAGATGGCAAATCGCCGCATATTCCCTTCCATCGACATGAACAAGTCCGGAACCAGGAAGGAGGATCTCCTTCTCGAGGCAGATGTCTTGAATCGCTCCTGGATATTGCGGAAGCTCTTGTCATCCATGAATCCTGCTGATGCCATGGAGTTTTTACTTGATAAGATGAAGGGGACCCGCAATAACGAAGAGTTCCTTGACTCCATGGCTCGCTGAGCATGATGGATTTGCCGTAGGAGCCTAGTTTCTTAAGTGTTGCAAATAATAATTTTGCGAGTATAATGCCGTCCTTCCAAACAAGAAACCTTGTCTTGGTTTAACTTGCCAGACTAACGGTTTTTTCTTGGTTTTGTGTTAGGAAATGAGCAGAAAACGGGTAGGGCGCTACCATAAACATAATAGGATTCAGCAATGAAAAAAGATATCCATCCCGAATATCATGTTATTAAAGCAAGCTGTGCATGTGGAAACGAAATCGAAATCGGTTCCGTTAACACTGAGATGAGTGTTGAGATCTGTTCAGCATGCCATCCCTTCTTCACCGGTAAGCAGAAGCTTATTGATACTGCGGGCCGAGTCGAAAAATTCCTCAAGAAATACGGTCGTACCCTGGAGAAATAAGAACAAGACTCCACTGTCTTTCTTGTCATCACTTACATGGATATTTTTAGCAGATTTGCGCACCTGGATGAAAAGCTTCTGGAGCTTGAAGGGAAACTCTCTGATCCCTCTATCTTAGGTGATCAATCTCAGTACAGTAAGGTTGCCAAGGAACATTCCCAGGTTACCCGTCTGCATGATCTCTACACTGAGTATGAACATACCCAGCAAGAAATCAGGGATAATCAGGAGCTTCTCCAGGAAGATGAGGATGAGGAGCTTCGTGAAATGGCCCGGGCTGAAATTGCCGAGCTTACCAGGGAGGCTGAAAGGCTCCACGAAGAGTTGCGTTTGGCTCTTCTGCCTCGCGATCCCAACGATGATAAAAATACCCTCCTAGAAATCAGAGCCGGTACAGGTGGTGATGAGGCAGCTCTTTTTGTCAGCGATCTGTACCGCATGTATACGCGCTATGCCGAATCCCAAGGCTGGCGGGTAGAGATTCTCTCCAGTAATCCCATTGGTATCGGTGGTTTTAAGGAAATCATCAGCCTTATCAGTGGCGATCAGGTTTTTTCCAAGCTCAAATATGAATCCGGTGTGCACCGGGTCCAGCGTGTCCCTGAGACAGAAACCCAAGGCAGAATTCATACCTCGGCGGTGACAGTTGCTGTTTTGCCGGAGGCGGAAGAGGTCGAGGTCGATATTGCCCCCACCGATCTTCGTTATGATGTTTTCCGGGCCTCAGGCCCAGGCGGCCAGTCTGTAAACACCACCGATTCGGCTGTACGCATCACCCATCTGCCTACCGGTCTTGTTGTCAGCTGTCAGGATGAAAAGTCCCAGCACAAGAACAAGGAAAAAGGCCTCCGGGTTTTGCGGGCCCGCCTTCTCGACAAAATGCAGCAAGAGCAGCATGATCGTATCTCTGAGGACCGTAAGAGCCAGATCGGCAGCGGTGACCGTAGCGAGCGTATCCGCACCTATAATTATCCCCAGGGACGGATAACCGATCACCGTATCAATTTGACGGTCTATAAGCTTGACGATGTCCTTGTTGGTAAACTCGAACATATTATTGACCCCCTCATTGCCACTTTTCAGGCCGAGGCCTTGAAAACCCTGCAGTAATCATTTTCATGGAAGATCGTCCATGACCACCACTGCCGAACTCTACGAACAGGGTGTTGCCTTCTTGAAGGCCGCCGGCATTGAGGACCCACAGCTCGAAAGCGCTTTTTTTCTCTGCGATATCCTCGGTGTTTCTCGGCCCCAACTTTTTATCAGCAGCAATCTTGTTTCTGGTCAAGACGAAGAGCTTTTTCTTACTTATCTGCAGCGCCGCGCCAAGCGCGAACCCTTTGCCTATATCGTTGGTCACCAGGAGTTTTGGGGCCTTGATTTTGCCGTTTCTCCTGCTGTTCTCATCCCGCGCCCGGAAACAGAGCTTTTGGTTGAGCAGCTCTTGGCCACAGTTTCTGATAAGCAGTTTTTTGCCGGTACTATTCTTGATCTGGGCACCGGCAGCGGCATTCTGCCGGTGAGCTTAAGCCATGAACTGCCCCAGGCAAACTTTGTTGCCGTTGATTTTTCTCCGGCTGCCCTTAAAGTCGCCCGACATAATATTGATCACCATAGCTGCGGTCAGAGAGTTTCTCTGGTTGCGGCTGATTTCCTCACTGCTTTTCGAGCAAGCGCCCAGTTTGATTTTATAGTCTCAAATCCCCCCTACGTGAAAAAGGCTACCTTTACTGACCTTCAGCCCGAGGTCGTCAACCATGAACCCCATCTCGCCTTAGATGGCGGTGGAGAACAGGGTTTATTGGCAATAACCTCTTTTGCGCCCTCTGTTGCTGACTTTCTCCGCCCTGGCGGTTGGTTTTTCATGGAGATTGGCTTTGATCAAAAGCAGGAGGTCTTGGATCTCTTTGGAAGTTTTTCTTCCTTTGACCATCTCACTGTGCTAGATGATTATGCAGGTCTGCCACGAATCTTAAAGGCCCGGCGAAGTTTGTGAACAGAGATCTTCATGATCTTCAGGCTCCCTCGGTGCTGTTAATCCCTTCAGCGGTACATAAAAGAATATGGATAAAATAATTATCGAAGGCGGTCGCCCTCTCCATGGTGACATTGAGGTCAGCGGTGCCAAGAATGCCGCTTTGCCGCTTATAGCTGCTACCCTGCTCTGTCCAGGCGAGCACACCCTCTATAATGTTCCCGACCTCAGGGATATCAGGACGATCCTGGTGCTTCTTGAAACATTGGGGATTACCTATCACTATCCGGAACCCCATACCTTGGTTATCAACTCCGATAATGTCGAAGGTTTTGAGGCCTCCTATGATCTGGTGAAAACCATGCGGGCCTCGGTGTTGGTTTTGGGGCCGCTCCTGGCCCGTCTGGGCCGGGCCAGGGTTTCTCTACCAGGCGGCTGCGCTATTGGCGCCAGGCCCATCAATTTCCATATGCAGGGCTTGCAGAAACTGGGAGCCAAGCTTGAGCTGGAAGCTGGATATGTCGATGCCTATGTTAAGGGGCGCTTGCAGGGCGATACCATCTATTTTGACATCCCCTCAGTGACGG
>JBFFIS010000026.1:0-14160 GCA_041556375.1 Desulfurivibrionaceae bacterium
CAGTTACGACATGATAGGCAGCGCTCGACCACTTATAATCCCATGCATGTTTTACCATTTGTGCTCTTACAGGATTTCATCCCCAATAACGGACTGCTGCCAACAGATGAGCGACTTAAAACAGTATTATGTCCCACGTTAAAAGAAAGGGCTAGCTACGGAGAGGCAGACAAAAATCCTAATAAATTGACAAACATGAAGGCCTTTCCGTAGAATGAGGCTTCGGTTTTCTGCCATACTGGCAGGAGGTCCATTCCCATTAACAACTTCTGCAAGGAGAAACATTATGGAAGATGGCGGCGGTGGTGGCATTATTGTTCTACTTTTTCAACTGGCAATTATTATTTTGGTGCTGGTGGCCAACTGGAAGGTCTTTGAGAAGGCCGGTCAGCCCGGCTGGGCCTGCCTGGTGCCCTTTTACAATATCTATATCTTCCTGGTCATTGCCGGTAAACCCGCCTGGTGGCTTGTGCTCCTCCTGATTCCCCTTGTTAACATCATTTTTGCCGTCATTACCTGTATCGCCTTTGCCAAGAAGTTCGGCAAGGACGCCCTCTTCGGCATCGGCCTCGCCCTGCTGGGTATTGTCTTCTTCCCCATTCTGGCTTGGGGCGACGCCGAGTATGCCGCCTAGCTGACCTTTTCTCGTTCAAGCAGTGCGATTGCCCGCCAGCAATCGTGCTGCTTTTCCCCTTCTTGAACGAACTCCTCTCTCTTTCTCTCCCGAACTATCGATTCGCTCTAAGCCGCTTAAACAGCAAAATATCACTCAAACTTTTCTCCAGCAGGAGGCTGTTTGCCTGTAACGACTGCCATCCTCAGGCGCTAGAAGCTGCCAAGAAGCTCATTCCATAAATACGGAAAACACCAAGGGATATCAGCCAAAACGATTGTTTTGCACTTCCCCCATCACGTCTTTACCAAACCAACATCCTGAAATAACACCACTATCATTTGTCCTGTCGGCGGGAATATTTTTTGCATCTCACTCATGTGATGCGCCAGACAGTCACAATCAAGCACAGCAAATACTCTTACGGGAGGGGCAATGAGCTCAGAAATTCATTTTAAAATTAGCGGATCTCTGCAGGGATCGATCTCAGGCAGGGGAGATCAGCAACAAGGACCGGATCTGGTCACAGATATCCCCCTTACTGGAGAGATAGACCTTCCCCTTACCTACAACTTTAGCCTCAACACCAGCGCGCCATCCCATGCAGTATCTCTGGACGCTGTGGCCCTGAAGGACTTATTGAAAAATTTAAGTCATGATATTTCCTCCTTCGACTCTTTCGATATCACCGCTGCCTTCGACCCTGTCGTCCATACACTTACCTTTGAATTGCACCCTGAGCTGTCGGTACAGTACAAACCTTTCTTCGGCTGGTACAAACCTGCGGACCAAGCCCAAAATGGCTTTGGCTTTTTGGGCTTTGACATTGTCCACCAGGGCGACACCTATACGATAAAAGAGGTCGGTGCTGAACAGACAATAGTGCTTAAGGACAACGGCCACATCACCTTCTCTGCCCTACGGAGCACATACAATTGCGGTCAACTTGGCTATATGGGGGGATTTAAAATCACACTCTGAGCAATGCCCTTTACTTTACCGGCCTTCTGGCAATCAAGGGCAGACAATTCGAGGCGTTCATTCCCTTGCCAGACTACCTAACGCCAAAAACCAGCAACCCGACATGCCAATTCCACAAATCCGGAAACCAAATAAACAGATATCGGGAAAAATGAGTGCTTGGAGCGCCTTGCCTCACGTCAACTTCCCACAACCACAGCATTATCTCCAGAACCGCCGGAAGGAATATTAATTGCTTCCATACTGACTTAACACGTTAGGGCAGAGGCCCCCCAGAAGAACCAATACTCTGAGTGGAAAATATGGAATCAAAAACGGGGTTACTATGGGGATTAGTGTTGTTGGGAGGCCTTCTTGCAAGCCAGGCTGAGGCCACGCCTGTTGATTTTCATGTGAGTGGCGCCCTGACGGCGGGACCAGCGGTCTTTGGTTTTGGTGACCAGCAACAGGGAGAGGTTCTGGTCAAAGATATTCCTATCTATGGCGAAATAGACATTGACCTCGACTACGCCTTCAGCCTGAATACCGGCGAGTCGTACGATGTGTCAATTGATAGTTATATTTCGATGAGTGACCTACATTTAAGCCATGATATATCGTCCTTTGATGAATATAACATCACGGCGCCCTTCGACCCTGCCGTCCATACCCTGGCCTTTCAATTGCACCCGGATCTCGCGGTAAAGTACAAGCCATACTTTGGGCTCTACCTCCACGCGCCCTATGTCTATCAAGGTTTTGGGTTTGACGGCTTTGATGTTGTCCACAATGGTCAAACCTATACGATAGGAAGTCTCAGCGACAATGTTGCCATAGACCTTCAGGGCCACCAGATCAACTTCACGGCTATACGAAGCTCCTACGGCTGTGGAGATCTTGGCTACATGGGTGGCCTGACAATCACCAATCGTGGCCATTCCGACCCGACCCCTACCCCTGAGCCAGCCACTCTGCTGCTCTTTGGTAGCGGCCTGCTGGGCCTGATGAGCAGAAGGTTACGGCAAAACCCTCTCTGACACCAGCACAATCAATACTTTCATCCGGCCCCAAGGGCCTCGCCGCGGGCTGTAAAGAAGCTGAGCTGCTGGAGATCAATGCCCAGGTTCAGCCTTTCCCCGGCCTCAACCTCCATACCCTGGCTGAGACGGGCCACCATGTGGCCACGCTGGACAGGTGCCCCCCCCGCCCCATAACTGTCGCTATCAACGGTTTCCACCGCCGCCTGGAAGTAGGCGAGTTGCTCATGCCCCAAGGCCTCCACCCCGGTGATCTGGACAACAATCTGGGCCGTACCCTGGCCGGGCGCACAAAAGGCCTCCGGTCTGAGACCGGCAAAGCTGATGGACTGGTAATGGTGATGGAGATCAAGGCTACGGACAAGCTCCGGCGGCAGGCGCAACTTGTTGTCGCCCCAATTCAGGGCCAGTGCGCCATCCTTATCAGCTACCAGGTTGGTCTTAAAGATATTCATGCCCGGATTGCCGATAAACCCGGCAACAAAGATATTGGCCGGCGACTGGTAGAGGTCCCGGGCGGTGGCCACCTGATGGAGACGACCGTTACTCATCACCGCCACCCGATGCCCCAGGGTCATGGCCTCCACCTGATCATGTGTGACGTAGAGGGTGGTGGTCTGCAGACGCTCCTGGAGGGCAGCTATCTCGGTACGAATCTGGACCCGCAGCTTGGCATCAAGGTTGGAGAGGGGTTCGTCCATCAGAAAGACGCGGGGCTCACGGATAATGGCCCGTCCCATGGCCACCCTTTGACGCTGACCGCCGGAGAGCTCCCTGGGCCGGCGTCCCAGGAGCTCATCAAGACGCAGGAGCTGGGCAACCTCAGAGAGGCGCCGGGCCATGTCGCCTTTGGCCAGGCCCCTCATTCGCAGGGGGAACAGGAGGTTCTGGGCCACCGTCATATGGGGGTAGAGAGCATAGTTCTGGAAGACCATGGCAATATTGCGCTGCTGGGGCGGCTGGTCATTGACCCTGTCGCCATCGATAAGGATGTCGCCGGCGCTGACCGCCTCCAGGCCGGCCACCATCCTTAACAAGGTGGACTTGCCGCAGCCCGAGGGCCCCACCAGCACCAGAAGCTCGCCGTCAGCCACCTCGAGGTTAAAATCGCTGACCGCTGCACAGTCGCCAGCAAAGATTTTATTAATATTGTCAAAGCTGATGGTTGCCATGGTTTTAGCCCTTGATACCGGTTGTTGCCACGCCGCGGACAAACCAGTTCTGAAAGAGGAGAAAGACCAGCAGGATGGGGGCCACCATCATCACCCCAAAGGCGAAGATATCGCCCCACTGCAGAGGCGGCAGGGTGTAGAAGGCGGCGATGGCCAGGGGCAAGGGCCGCACCTCTTCGGCGCTGGTGACCATCAGCGGCCAGAGAAAGGCGCCCCACTGGCTGAGAAAGGTGAGAATGGCCACCGTGGCAAAGGCCGGTTTGGCGTTGGGAACAATGATCATCACAAAGGTGCGCAGGATGCCGGCGCCATCAATGCGGGCCGCCTCTTCAAGCTCCCGGGGCAGGCCCAGGAAGAAGGTATAGAAGAGGTAGATGGAAAAGGCGTTGGCGATAAAAGGGACGATCTGAACGATGTAGCTGTCGCGCCAGCCCAGCAGGGTGACCTGGTAGAACAGGGGCACGGCAATGGCCTCCAGAGGGACGATCATCACCAGCAGCACCAGGCCAAAAAGCAGGTCCCGGCCCTGCCACTGCAAGCGGGCAAAGGCGTAGCCGGCCAGGGAGTTGACCAGCAGGCCACCAATAACAATAGAGCTGTTAATGAGCAGGGAATTGGCCAGATAACGGCCAAAATCTACCCGCCTAAAAACATCGCCATAATTATCAAAACCGGGCTCAGTGGGCCAAAAGGCCTTGAGGCTGCCAGCCTCCACCAGCACCCTGGCATCCGGCTTCAGGCTGCCCATAACCATGAGCAGAATAGGACTCAAAAAAACCAGGGCCAGGAGGCTGAGTGCCAGGTAGAGGATGATATGGGCGGGGCGCACCTTCATGATATCTGGCGCTCCTGCTGGATAATGCGGCGCTGCAGGGCGGTGATAATCACCACCAGTAGAAACAAAATAACGGTGATGGCTGCGCCCTTGGCCACCTGCTGGCGGTTGAAGGCGGCCTGCACCGCCTCGTACATAGCGGTGGTGGTGGCGCCCCGCGGCCCGCCCTGGGTCATGATCTGCACCTGGTCAAAGAGGCGGAAGGCCAGAATGGTGGTGACCAGGACCACGAAGATCAGGGTGTTGCGGAGCTGGGGCAGGGTAATATGAAAAAACTGTTGCCAGCGGCCGGCGCCATCCATGGCCGCTGCCTCGTAGAGCTCTTGGTTGATGGCCTGGAGGCCGGCCAGGATGATCACCATCTGGAAGCCCGCTCCCTGCCAGATTGAGGTCAGCATGATAGCCGGTAGGGCCAGGTGGGGATCATGGAGAAAGTCGCGGGGCTGCCAGGCCCCGAGAGTGATAAAATCCAGGGCGTGGTTGAGCATACCGCTTGGCCCCGGGGCAAAGATCAACACCCAGACCACAGCCACCAGGGAGAGGGGAAAGACCACCGGCATGAAGAAGATGGTGCGGAAGAGTACCAGGCCAGGGAGGCGGCGGTTCAAGAGCAGGGCCAGGCCCAGGGCCAGCAGGGTCTGGACCGGCACCACCACCAAGGCAAAGAGGCCGTTATTGGCCAAGGCCCGCAGCAGGGTGGGCTCAGTCAGGATGCGGCGAAACTGCTCAGCGCCGACAAACTCCAGGGGCAGGGGCGAACCCAGGCGCAGGTTGGTAAACGACAGGCCCACGGCCAAGGCAAAGGGCAAAGCGACAAAGAGGGCCAGGCCGACCAGGGCCGGACCGGCAAAGAGCCAGGCCAGGGGGCTTGTGAGTGGACGGCCGGCTGTCATTGATAGCCCTTATTGTCGGCGATGTCCTGATCGATGACCGCCACTGCCCTGTCCAGGCTGGCCTGGACGTTACTGCCATGACGGATGTCATGAAAGGCCTGCTGAAAGGCCGAGGTGATCACCGGGTAGGCCGGGGTTTGGGGCCGGGCAACACTGTACCCCTCAGCAAGCTGATCGGCAAAGAGGCGTAAGGGGCCTGCTGGGCCATAGAGATCTGACCGGGCCAGGGCGCGACCGGTCGCCGGCACGGCGCCATTGGCCGTGGCCATGGCCAGCACCTCTTCGGGCTCAAGGAGGAAATGCAGGAAGGTGGCGGCCGCCGCGGCCTTAGCGCCGGTCACAGTCATCCCCCAACACCAGGAGCCCTGGCCGGTGCGGCTGCCCTGGCCAAAGTCGGGCAGGGGCAGGACAACCAGATCATCACCAACGGCCTCCCTATAATCGGGATACTGCCAATGCCCCACCCAGGACAGGGCCACCCGGCCGCCGGCAAAGGCGGCATCATCGACATTGGCATCGACATAACCGGCGGCCAGCCAGGCCTGGATCTCGACCAGGGCCGTGACCGCCTCAGGGCTGTTGAGCCTCCCGGCGGCAGAGCCATAGTCGGAGCGATCAATGAGATCGCCCCCGGCCGACTGGATGATGGGCGAAAAGGCGTAGGTGAACCATTCGCCCGGATAGTTGAGTTTGAGATCAAGGACAGCGCCGTCGTCATCGTCCTCTGCCAGGGCCTTGAGCAGCCCGGCAAACTCCGAGGCGCTCCAGGCCTCCTCAGGCCCGGCCGGGATACGGGCCCCTGCCCTTTCAAGCATGCTCCGCCTCCCATAGAGGCCGAGGCCGGAGTCAAAGACACCGACACTGTAAAGCCGGCCCTTATAGGTACCCTGGTTAATAATGGAGGGCAGCAGGTCGGCCAGGAGCTCAGGGGCCAGGAGGCCGTCGAGGGGCTGGAGCTGGCCCTGCCAGACATAATTGGCGACATAGGGGCCGTCCAGCTCAAGAAGATCGGGTAGATCACCGGCCATGGCTGCGGCCTGGAGCTGGGCATTATAGGAGCGCTCCGGAATCATGGTAAGCGAGACCTGGATGGCGGGGTGAGTCTCATTAAAACGCGTCACCTGGTCTTCGATCACCAGGCGCTCCTTCTCCTGGCCGGCATGGACCCAGGCCTGGAGCTCCATTCCTGCGAATTGCTCCACCTCTTCGCCAGAGCAACCTCCAGCCAAAAGCAGCATGATAACCAACCATATCCTCGCTCGCACCTGCCCTCCAGCGTCAAAACACCATAAACATGTCATCGTCTCCACAAAGGCTAGCGCCCCCGTCCAGCGCTTGTCAAGCCTAAGGCAATATAGAAAGCATGGTCTTATCTTCTTTTCACCTCTTGCTTCACACCTTTTCTTTTCATACAATGATTGAACTTAAAGACCTGTTGGTTATCACCTCCCTCCCCTTCGAGGCGCGCAGGCTGTGTTGTTCCACAGGCCACTGAGCCCGCCCCGATAGTCCTTCAACACCGAGGCCCGCCATGAAGACATGCAGCTTAGATGATTTTATGAATGAAATGCAGCCCTGGCTCGACAGAGAGCATATCAGAAAGGCCTATATTAATGAGCATGGCCACTTTGTCATTCAGTTTGAGGACGCCATGGAAAAAGTCTACAATATCGATGACTGTAACCGCGAGCACATTGAAGAGATTCTCAAGGATCTGGCCGACAAAGGTATTATCACCAGTGCCTGAAGACCTCGCACCGCCCTGCTCCTTAATCCTCTGCCGGGACCAACGCCATGGACAGCAAGACCCAAAAAAAAATCATTATGACCGGTGCCACCGGATTCGTCGGCTCCAACCTGCGGAGAGCCCTGACTGAGGCGGGCTGGCAGGTGGTGGCCCTCGGTCGGGCTGATCTCACCTTGGACCCGGCCGGCCTGGCTGCAAAGATGGCCGACGCCGTTGCCGTCATCAACCTGGCCGGAGCGCCGGTCATCGCCCGCTGGTCTGAGGCCTATAAGGTAAAAATGCGGGCCAGCCGCGTTACCCTGACCAGAAATCTGGTAGCCGCCATGAGGCAGATGACAACGCCGCCGGAGGTTTTTATTTCCACCTCGGCCGTGGGCTATTATGCCTCCCATTGCGTCCACAGTGAGGACAAGGGCCTCAAGGGTGAGGGCTTTCTGGCCGACCTGGCCGAGGAATGGGAAAAAGAGGCCCTGAAGGCAGAAGAGCTCGGAATCCGCACCGTGATCTTTCGCTTTGCCGTGGTGCTCGGCAGAAACGGCGGGGCCCTTAAAAAGATGGTGCTGCCCTTTAAACTGGGCCTGGGGGGCATCATCGGTGACGGTAAGCAGGCCTTCTCCTGGATCCATCTCCACGACCTGCTGCGGGCCCATAGTGCCGCCCTTGAGTCCGACGCCTATCAGGGCATCTACAACATGACCGCCCCAAAACCCACCACCAATTACCATTTCACCAAGACCCTGGGCAGGGTGCTGAACCGACCGACCATCCTTCCCGTCCCCACTTTCATGCTGAAAATAGTCTTTGGCGAAGGGGCCCGTGTCCTGGCTGACGGCCAGGCTGCGGTGCCCAAGAGACTTCTGGAGAGCGGCTTCAGCTTTGACTTTGCCGACCTGGAAGAGGCCTTGCGCGATTGCGCTGGCCCCAAAAAATAAACACCTCCGCAGACGCCGAGCCCAGTGCGCTCCAGAGGAGACAACGACGGCCACCCAGTCCTTAAAAAAAGACGAGCCAACAGCGCACCGACAAAGTACAATAATAACTCTTACTAACTGAAGTCCGAAACGAAGACTTCCCCTTTCGAAAATTTATGACTATTCGCACGAAGGCAATTACCGTAGTCCTCCTCATTATCGCTGTCCTGGCCGGGGTTTATCTGACCATCAGTATCAACCACCAGCGTCAAGACCTGCATGACGAGATCCTCGCCAAGAAAAAAAGCACCGTCTTCTTGGCAGAGAATCTCCAGGAGCACGCCTTTGCCCATTACCGCACACGGATTATCAGCCTGGCCACCACCAAAAAAAAGGTTATCGAGGCCTTTGCCAAGCGGGACAGGGCCAAACTGGAAAAGGCCGTGGCCGGCTTTTACACCGTGCTCAAGAAGGAAAATCCCCACTTCCGCACCATGCAGTTCAACCTGCCGGACGGCACCGCCTTCCTGCGTATGCATCTTCCCGACTTCCACGGTGATAATTTATCCGACATCCGCCCCATACTTAACCAAGTCCATACCACCAAGAAGCAGGCCAGCGGCTATGACGTCGGCCGCTCCGGTCTCTATTACCGGGTAGTGCAGCCCATGTTCTACCAGGGCGAGTATATCGGCAGCATTGGTTTTGGCATCAAGCATGTCCAGCTCCTTGAGCTCCTGCGCAAGGAGGTGAGTCCCCACGTCGCCCTGTTCACCAGTCGCAGTGAATGGCAAAAGGTAACGCCGGACCAGTGGAAAAAAATGACCCGCGTCCAAATCCCGGTTATCGAACATGGCGACGATATCATTTTGTCCCTGGGCAGCGAGCTTTTCGGTAGCCTTCCCCTCTCACAACTTACTTTAGATGAGGAGCGAATCCGTTTTCAGGGACGGGATTTCGTCCTGTTTTCCTCCATATCCCTCAATGATTTTCAGGACAAGCCGGTGGCCAAGGTCCTTGTGGCCCTTGACATCAGTGATGACCTTAAACTCCTTAACCGCTTCATCGCTAAAATTGTTCTTGTCACCCTGGCCCTGCTCGCTCTTACCGCCCTTGTTCTCCACTTCAGTTTCGGGCAATTGCTGGACACCATCCTCAACCTCAACACCTCCCTGGCCCAGGCCAACGAGGTCCTTGAAGAAAGAGTACGCGAACGCACGGCAGAGCTTGCCGCCAGCAATTTAGCCCTTAAACAGGAGATGGCCGAGCGTCAACGTATGGAGGGCGAATTACGCCAAGCAGAAAAAATGCGGGCCATCGGCACCCTGGCCAGCGGTATTGCCCATGATTTCAACAATATTCTCACCGCCATCCTCGGCTACACCTATCTGGGTCTTCACAAGCTCAAGCCCGAGGACAAGATGACCTTCTACCTTGAGGAGGTCCAGCAGGCCGGCTTGCGGGCCAAAGATCTGGTGGCCCAGATTCTCTCCTTCAGCCGTCAATCTGAGCATAAAAAACAATCTCTCGAGCTCCAGCCCATCATCAAGGAAAGCCTCAAGCTACTGCGGGCTTCCATTCCTGCCAATATCAACATTGTTACCAATATTGACATGAATTGCGGTTCGGCCCTGGTCGACCCTACCCAGATCCACCAGGTGCTGATGAACCTCTGCACCAATGCCTACCATGCCATGGAGGGCAAAGACGGCACCTTAACGATCAGCTTCAGCCAGGTAGAGGTCATAGAGGAAGACGCCATGCTGGGACTTGTACCAGGCCCTTACCTCAAACTCGAAGTGGATGATACAGGGAGCGGGATGGATGCCGACACCCTGGACCGCATCTTTGAGCCCTACTTCTCCACCAAGGAGGCCGGCAAAGGCACCGGCCTCGGCCTGGCGGTGGTCCACGGCATAATCAAAAGCTACAAGGGCCATATTATGGCCCAGAGCAGCCCCGGCCAAGGCAGCAGCTTCACCGTCCTCCTTCCCTGTTACCACGGAGAGGTTCGTCAGGCAGATCATGTCCCCTCGACCACTGTCTTTATGGGCGAGGGCGAACGCCTGCTGATTATTGATGATGAAAAAGAGATTCTGCTCTTCTGGGAGCTGCTCCTTGCAGAGCTTGGTTACCAGGTGACAACTATGGAGGACGCCGACGCAGCCTTCCAGTGGTTGGCCGACCATGTTGGTGATGTTGACGGCGTTATTACCGATCTGTCCATGCCGAAGATGACCGGCTTGGAGCTGGGCCAAAAGATCAGGGAGCTGGCCCCCTCCATGCCCATTGCCCTCTGTAGCGGCTTCAGCGGCACCGAGCTCCAGGAAAAAGCCCAGACCCTTGGCATCAAGGCCTTTATTAAAAAACCGGTGGACAACGTCGAGCTCTCCCAGATCCTGCGCAACCTGCTGTCCTAGGAGGGTGGGGACAGGGACGCCATCTCCCCCGCGCCGCTAAATCAGGGGCGCCATCTCCTTCCTGCGTTTCTTGACCTGCTCAGGGACCAGTTCGGCCGGCAGCCAGTCAAGATCCTTCTGGCGCAGAATGTCGTAGTAGGTGAAGATCCGGCTGACATACTGCACCGGTTCTGTACCGCGGGCATAGCCATGCTTACTCTTTTTATAATACTTTTTCTGCCGCAACAGGGGCAAGGCCTGCTCCAGGCCTGACCACTTATCCGGCGGCAGCCCAAGCTGGCGAGCGATATTCTGGGCATCCCGGACATGACCGAGGCCGATATTATAGCTGGCCAGAGCGAATTTCGTCCGGTCAGGCTCACTGATATGGGGCCAGTAGCCGTAGAGTTTGCGTAAATACTTCACGCCGGCATGGACATTCTTGTTTGGATCCATGCGGTTTCTCACCCCCATCCTCCGGGCCGTATCTCTGGTGACCTGCATCAAACCGCGGACGCCGGTATCACTGCGGGCCCGCGGATTAAAATGGGACTCCTGGTAGATAATGGCGGTAATAAGGCGCCAGTCAAAATCGTTGGCCTCGGCCTCCCTTTTGATCAGGCCGGCATAGCGCGGCAAACGGCTACGCAGGCGACGGTGAAAGACCTGGAGATCGACATAATCAAAGCGATGGTTGTCGTTATAATAACGGTTGTAGATATCGTCATAGATCCCGCTTTCCTTGGCAAACTTGAGAAACTCATTAATTTTGGCCCGGAAGCGTTTATCGCCTTTCTTCAGGGCCCAGCCCAGGGAATGGCCGGGGCCGATATCAAAGGCCAGGTCAATGCCCGGATGATAGCGCTGGTTGAGAAGGGCGATGTTGGAGTCGGCCACGGTCAGGGGAATCTCGCGGCTGGCAACCTGACGGATCAGTTCTTCGGTGGGCACATCACGGTGGAGGACCAGCTTTATATCAATAGGCAGTTTGTTGTTGATGTCCTCAATAATCTCCTGGTAGGTCGTGCCCTGGCGGACATGGACCTCGCGGCCATAGAGATCAGAAAGCCGTTCGATTTCCATAGTGCGATGGCTTATGATCTGGGGCTGCACCTCAAGATAGGGCTTTGAGAAATCAACTATTTTTCGGCGTTCCGGGGTGATGGACAGCCCGGCGGCCACCATGTGGGCCTGGTCGGTGGCAATGGCAGGCAGGAGAGATTCCCACTCCACAACCTTGGGGCTGATCTTGACCCCGAGGTAATCGCTAAAGGCCTTGGCCAGATCATACTCAAAGCCAACAGGGGCGCCCCGATACTGATAGTAGCAATTGGCATTATTGCGTGTCGCCACCACCAGCTCACCGGCCTCTTTGATCCTGGCCAGGGTGTCCGGAGAGTCGCCGCAACCCGGCAGCAAAAAAACCAGGGAGGCAAGGGTGATGAGCAACTTTTGGGTCATGGGGCTAAGGCTTTGAGGGGAAAACAGCAGAGATAATTTTTTTGACAATGCACCCCTTAAGTTAATCGACCCTCAGCAGTTGGACAATATTTTTCGTCCACAGGCGTCACATGCCTACGTAAAAGTCGGGTAAGATGAGGTCGCTGATGTCTGCCTTTTTTGCCGCCTGCCGACTTTCTCCTCTGGCAATTCCCCCCTGTTTGCGGTATTTCTAAATCACTTTTGCAGAACCAGTTCCACCCACTTTTACCCGGAGGAAAACGTGCCATGAGAGTAGCAGCCACCCTTTTTCTCACCCTCCTGTTGGCGGCAGGCTGCACCCAGGAGACCCAAAACAAATTAGGCCGCGCCGTCCAGAACTGGACCGGCACTGACGGTGTTCTTGAGGTGTATGCCGGCGACAAGCTGGTTAAACGCTTTTTAGAAATCGACAAGATAAGCACGGCCTCTTCCACTGACGGTAAAGGCTCCCGCCCCTATCGTTTCGGCTACGGCATTCTCGATGCCAATCTCAACGGCACGGCGGACAAGGGCGAAAAAAAGGTCTATTTTGAGTTCAGCGACTATTCGACCCCCTACATTTTTTTTGAGAGCCCCAGTTGATCGGCAGGATATTGAATTCTCGTCCGGCGCATTTCTCCGGGCGAGAATGACCATAAATGACTCAAATACCTTTCTTGCAATTTCACCATTTTCTGTTTGCCATTCGTTCCTCCATAACGAGCTTCCTGCCGCCCCCCACCGGAGTGAGGCTAAGATAGAGGAAGGAAACTCCGCCCATGCCTGACATGCTCCCCCAAAACACCGGCAACAAAGAGCGTCCCCTGTGGTTGGTCCACAGCCTCATGCTCTTTGCCGCCATTGTCGTTTCGAGCTCCTTTACCGTCGGCGAGGCCATCACCCACGGCCTGGAGCCGTCCGTCCTCCTCCTGGTCCGCTATGCAGTGGCAGTGCTGAGCCTGGCGCCCATTATCATCTGGCGCTACCGCCACATTCGGCCCAGCCTCAGGCAACTGGGGGGCTACAGCCTGGTCAGCGCCAGTACGGTTGTTTTTTTCTGGTGCATGTTCGAAGCCCTGCGTTACACCACGGCCATCAATACCAGTATAATCTTTACGCTGGTACCTGGAATATCGGGGATCTACAGCGCCCTTTTCCTCGGTGAGCGTCTGGGCCGACCGCGGCTGATCGCCCTTTTTTGCGGCATGGTTGGAGCCCTCTGGGTTATTTTCCAGGGCGACCTCCACCGCCTCCTCACCCTGGACGTCAATCATGGCGACCTGCTCTTTCTGGCCGGCTGTTTTGTCATGGCCGCCTATACCCCCCTGGTCAAAACCTTCCACCGCCAGGAGTCCATGGTGGTGATGACCTTTTGGGTGCTTGTCACCGCCCTGGGTTGGCTTCTACTTCTTGCCATGCCCCGCCTGGCCGCTGTCCATTGGCAGGAGGTGTCTACCAAGGTCTGGGCCGGCATCGCCTACCTGGCCATATTTTCGACCATTATCACCTTTTACCTCACCCACATTGCCACTCTTCATATTGGCCCCACCCGGGTCATGGCCTACAGCTATTTCTATCCCGCCTTTGTCTTGGCGATTAACTGGTCCTGCGGCAAGGGCCTGCCGCCGGCAATTATTCTGCCCGGCGTCCTTGTTGTCAGTCTGGCCACCATTGTCCTCCAACGGGGTGCCGCGCTCCCCGAAAAGCTCAAAAACTAGTCTTACATCCCCCCTCTTTGTTGTATAATATCTGCAATTAGTTGATTTTCCGGATAATTATCCTTACACAAGGAGAGGCGTGATGGCGGCAGACAGAAGAAGATCCCTCGTTCTCGGGATGGTGGTGTTGATAAGCGCCGTCCTCGGCTGCCAGGCCCATGCCAGCCAAGAGCTTGTCGCTGTTAAGACCGGTACTGAACCTGTTATTGATGGCGTGGCCAACGAGGAGCTGTGGACAGAGGCCAAGGCAGTCATTGTCCAGGACCCCATCGCTGCTATCGATATCAACCTGAAGGCCGCCTATAATAGCGACAGAATCTTCATCCTGGCCTCCTTTGCCGACCCTGATGAAAATCGCCAGCACCGCACCCTGATCTGGGATAAAAAGCTCAAAGCCTATCACAACGGCCCGGA